>PXDL01000131.1 GCA_003566395.1 Balneolia bacterium
ATACTGGAAACCGATGAAGTAGCTCTTATTGGCCACTCCCGCGGCGGACATACCGCCGTTGTTGCAGCCGCAGAGTTTAATGAAGTAAATACGCTTGTAACATGGGCCGCCGTGGCTGATTATACCCGTCATTATTCCGACGAAATGAAGAAAGACTGGGAGAAAAAAGGATATACGGAGATCAAAAATGCCCGCACCGGACAGACGATGCGTATAAATAAATCGGTCTATGATGATTTAGTGGAAAATGCCGACCGCCTGGTAGCCGTTAAGCGTGTGCAGAGTTTGATGATTCCCTGCTGTTTTATCCACGGCACCCTGGACGAAGCGGTTCCGATGAACGACTCCCAGATGCTGTTCCAGATGTGCAAAAGCCCCGAGAAGGAGCGCATCATGATTAACGGCGCAGGGCATACCTTCGGGTGCAGCCACCCCTGGGAGGAAGACGACATCCCGGAACATTTCGGCACCGTGGTGGACAAAACAGTGGAATGGCTCGAAACCTACTATCTAAGCCACAACCTCTGATTCCAGGCGACATCCGCCGCCGGCGACCCTGCCTCCCTTACTGAAATCTGAACCCGTAACCTGTTATGTTCTCCAGGTCTTTCTTTTTTGTTTGCCTGTTGCTGTGGGTCATTTCGCCCGTTCAGGCTGCCGCCTTTTCCAGCCCGGAAGATGAACCGGCTCACATGCTTGAGCACCCTCAGTTTATGGAGGATGTGCAGCGGGCCATAAACCTGGTGTACAATCAGGATTTCGAGGGATCGGTTGAAATTTTGGAACCCTGGTTTAATCACAGGCACGGCAGCGCCCTCGAAGCTTTCTGGCAGGGGCTTCCTGGCTGGTGGGAAATTCTGGCCGATCTCGAAACCGACCGCCATGATGCCGCTTTTATCCGGAAAATGGAGGAGACCGACCGCGCCTGCGACCAAATTCTGCGCCGTGACCGTCGTAATCTGGATGCGATGGTCATCAAATCGCTTGCCAACGGTTTTCTTGCCCGGCTCTATTCCAACCGCGGCTCGTGGTACAAATCCCTTACTCACGGAAGGCTGGCCATTAACATCCTGTTTTCGATTGAGCAGCTCTACCCCGATGTGCCCGATATCCAGTTCGGCCTTGGGCTTTACAACTATTTCACCGCACACCTGAATGAAGAATACCGTCTGGTACGTGCCGTTTCCTGGATGATTCCCGGCGGAGATAAGTCCGAAGGGCTGGAACGTCTGGCCCGGGCCGCTGAAGAAAGCGCCTTCATGATTCCCGAATCCACCTACTTTCTCGGGCATATTTACCTGCATTACGAGCAGAATACCGAGCTGGCGGAAAAATACATCACCCGTCTGCTCGAATCCTATCCGCATAATCCGTTTTTCAACAGGTTGATGCTTCGAACCATGTATCAGCAGCGGGATTACAGCGAAGCCGCCCGTTACAATGATGAGCTGCTGGAACGCTTCGGCCCGGATCAGCACAAGCCCACCCTTGAAGAACTCTACACGCTCCGCGGTATGATCGCCTACCGGCTTGCCGATCATGAAACGGCCGAGCTTTATTTTGACAAAGCCATCGCCCTGGAGAATGATCTCGACAAAGGTGAACTTCGGCACCACCAGATGATGGCACAGTTCTACATGGGACGCACTTACAACCGGACCGGCCGGAACGAAGACGCCAAGGCCCGTTTCCGCCACCTTAGCCGCCTTCGCACCGATGCCCCTGTAACCGATACGGCAAAACGCATACTCGACCGGATGGATTGAGGAACATCCCCGACGACGAAGAATTCGCTTTTCTAAAAACTGATTTAGTTAGTCATTCGCGAAATCGCAGGATACATTCGGGTTCCAGTCGGCAAAGGTTCCGTTCGGGTTATCTTTTTCCGTCCACACATGCAGTGCCCAGAAGTTTTGCGCCTCGTTCGGATGGTAGTGTTCATTCATAACTACAGGCGGGGGGGCCTGGGCAGGATGAATATCAAACGGGATGATGAATTCCACGCCGATAAATTCAAGGGATCCGTCTTCCTTAGGCTCGTAGAGAAGCACCTGAGGCTGTGCGTGATTCCTCCGCCCGTCAAAAAATTCCATACGCCCGTAATGATAGCCCATTCCTCCTTCCGTCGGGTGTTCAACGCAGGGTGAAAGTACGGCATTCCAGCCATCCGCCATTGCGACGTCCACATCATGGTAGGCCTGGGTCGCATCTCTGATTTCATCAAGCATCCGGGCAACCGGCGCATCCTGATGTGCACAACTCACACTCGGATTCCAGTCAAAAAACATGCCCCTGGGATTTTCTTTTTCCGTCCATACATGAAGCGCCCAAATTCCCTGATGATGATTCTGATGAAAATGGTGCCCGAAAAGCTCCGGCGCCTCCGCATCAGGAGACAAAATAGTGAACGGCACCACGTACTCCACACCCACGAAAGCGTAGCTGCCGTCGGCCATCGGTTCGTACAGCAAAATCTGCGGCTGTAGATGATTTACCCGGCCGTCGAGATAATCAGGGCGGGCAAAATGGTGGCCCATTCCTCCCTCTTCGGGATGCTCCACACAGCCCGAAAGGTCAACCGACCAGCCTGCCGCCATGGCTTGTTCAAAATTATGGAAAGCCTCGGTAAGCTCCCGGACTTCCTCAATTTTGATTTCAATATTCATCTTGTCTTCGTCATTCGAGGATTTAGAATCCGAACAGGAAGATATCGTAAGGGTGATGCACATCATCACCGCTATTATCATTACATTTGTTAAGCGTATCTTTTTCATGAACGTATATATTTGATTTTAGTGGATTAAAAGTGCTTCAAACCGGTTTATTGACCGGGTGGTGTAAAAACTTCTACCTTGTTTTCTACCGCAGGCAGGCTCATCAGGTATGCATATATGGCGGCGAGGTCGTCTTCGCTCATGCCGGCATACATCTGCCAGGGCATAATCGTCTGAAATTTTCCGGGTTCAACCAGATGAGGTGTGAACAAGGTGTCGGCATGTGCTTTGAAGCGTGAGATAAACTGCTCCTTGCTCCACAATCCTATGCCGGTCTCATGCGGGGTGATGTTGACCGAACGAACAATCGCCCCGCCGGGCAGCAGGTATTCATTTCCTCCCGCATAAGGCTCGCCTACAAAGGCTCCTCTCTCCATGCGTGTGTGGCAATCGGAGCAGGCCGCAGCGGTAATCAGGTAGCGGCCGTAAGGGATGATGTCGTCCGGATCGGGCCGTTTCTGCGGGGAGGGTTTTACCGGCATGGTGTTCATCAACAGGCTGACCGGAAAATCTGCTTTGGAAGGCTCTATCTCCTTTTCTACAGGTTCAAGAGAGCGCAGGTAGGCAATTACGGCATAAATATCTTCATCGTCGAGCTGTGAATAATTCGGATAGGGCATTATCGGAAAAAGCGCTCTGCCGTCGCGGGATACTCCCGATGTTACCGCCCGGTAAATTTCTCCGTCGGTCCACTCACCCAGGGCAAAGGGTGTAAGGTTCGGAGAAACAAAACGGCCCGGCAGTCCTATCGACTGATCAAACACCTCGCCACCGGTACCGAGCGTTCCCGGTCTGGGAGGGCCTGCATAAAGGGTGAAATCACGCTCGGCATGGCAGTCCATGCACAGCATTACATGGTTGGCCAGATAGTTGCCGCGTTCAATGTTCTCCGGACTCATTTCCACCTGAATATCCGGCGGCGGCCCCACGTTGGGCAGAAACATCGTCAGGTATATCACCACACACAAAATCATCACCAGAAGAATGGTGCAAAGGTAAAGTATATATCGAAAACTTTTTTTCATGTCGGGTTTTACTTTTCACGATTCAGGGTTCGGAATTCACCCGTAACCGGATATTGTAAGCCGGCCCGAACGTGTTGTCCGGGAGTGAATTCTTCCTTCTCTATGTAGTACAGAAAATTTCGGAACCAGGGCTCAAGCCTATCCGTATTTTTACAAACTAATTGTATATTTTCCGTACAGAAGGTTTTGATATGGCACGGATTATGCCCATCATCCTTATTGTTAGGAATTGGGACGACGGGGTGCCTGTACAACCTTGCGGGATTACTTTCTGCATCCGGTACACGACTTACTTGATCTGAACTGAAGTTAGCGTTAATCATATCTGTGTACAGCAGCGAGGCTGTTTGTACTTCACCACCCTGTCGGCACTTTCAGCACGGAGGCACATGCTTTCACCTACCCGACTCATCCAGGATTTTTCAGCCGGTGACCCGGCCGCTCTGAATCAGCTTTTCGAGCTGATTTATGAAGAACTCCATACGCTCGCCCGCCGCCAGCGCAGCCGATGGAGCGGGCAGGATACGCTCAACACGGTTGCGCTCATCCATGAGACGTATCTGAAACTCCGGCAACATCAGCCGGAGCACATTCAGGACCGCAGGCATTTTCTGGCGGTGGCTTCAAGGGCGATGCGTCAGATTTTGATCAACTATGCCGAGAAAAAAACCGCCGCAAAAAGGGGAGGAACGGAGAAGCAAACCGGGACTCAGGATGATCCCGACCTGATAGCCACCCATGATGCCGCCCTTGAACTCCTGGATATGCATCACACCCTCACCCGTCTGGAAAAAATTAACGAACGCCGTAGCCGGGTGTTTGAGTGTCGTTTTTTCGGCGGACTATCTGTTGAGGATACTGCCTTCGCTCTGGATATTTCGCCGGCAACGGTGAAACGTGACTGGCAGGCCTCCTGCAACTGGATGTACAGAGAGCTTCAGAAGTGAGCGGATATGCCACAGAAGCCATCACCCTGAAAACCTTCCTAAACCAAGCTACCCGACGATGAACAAAGAGACCGAAATCAGGAAGCTGGCCGAACGACTCGCTGATCATCCGGAGCAGGAGTGGGATTCCCGTATCCGGGAGTGGTGTGAAGGAGATGAGGAGATGGAGCAGCTTCTCGCCATAGAGGCGGAACATAACATCCAGGCACGGGCGTTTGTAGAAAGCCTGCAAAAGCAGATGTTTACCCTTACAAAGTCATCAATTCGCGGAACCTCGGCCGGTCCTGATTCCATTGCCGGATACCGGATTATCCGGCGGCTTGGTTCGGGCAGCAGCGCAACCGTCTATCTGGCCCGCACCGAAAAAGGGGAAAAAGCTGCGCTCAAAATTCTCAAGGCCCATCTTGATGACTCCGTGTCACGGCAGCGATTTATGGCCGAACAGCGGATTTTATCGGCCCTGAAAGATCCCTGTATCGCCGGCTATATCAACGGCGGCGTTACCGTGGACGGGCAGCCCTTTGTGCTCATGGAGTATGCCGAGGGTATCCCCATCGATACCTGGTGCGACCGCAGGCAACTTTCCGTGAACGAACGAATCCGGCTGTTCTCGTCGGTCTGCCGGGCGGTGCATACAGCCCACCAAAATCTTGTGGTACATCGCGATCTGAAGCCGGATCATATTCTTGTTGATGAAACCGGAGCCGTTAAGCTGATCGACTTCGGCATCGCAAAACTCCTTGATCCCGGCCTTCCGGAAAACGATGTTGCCCGGACTCATACCCACATGCGAATGATGACACCCGAGTTTGCCAGTCCTGAGCAAATTCGCGGGCATCAACTTACCACGGCTTCGGATGTGTATTCACTCGGCGTGTTGCTTTACATTCTGCTCACGGGAAGTAGGCCCTATTCGCTAAATTCTTTGTCCCTGCTCGATATTGAGCGGACCGTCTGTAAAAGCGTGCCGCCCAAACCGGCTACAAAATTTTCCGCCGGCGATAAAAGTCAGGCCGAGGAAATTGCTCGTAACCGGAGTACGGATCCCGGCAAGCTGCGCCGAATTCTTTCCGGCGATCCGGGGCGCATCATTATGATGGCAATGCATAAAGAGCCTGGCAAGCGGTACGATTCCGCCCTGTCCATGGCCGACGATCTTGAGCGCTGGCTGCGTAAAGAGCCGGTCAAGGCGCGCCCGCCGAGCTTTTATTATCGATGCCGGAAATTTACCGAGCGGAACCGATGGGGAGTGGCAGCCACGGCTGCGGCCCTGCTTATTCTGATAGGGGGCGTCGGCGGTATATTGTGGCAAAATCAGCAAACTCTCCGGCACGCCGGCGAGGCACAAACTCAAGCTATGATTGCCCAACAGGTTACCGATTTTCTGGTGGAGCTGTTCGAGTCTGCCGACCCCTCCGTGGCCCTGGGCGAGCCGGTTACTACCGGAGAGCTTCTGAAGAAAGGAGAGGAACAGGCGTTGGCCGGAGATCAGGATCCGGATATTCAGCTGCACTTGCTTACCGCGCTGGGACGCGTGTATCAGGGTATGGGAATGCATCAGAAAAGCACCGATCTGTTTATGGCTGCCCTGGAAATTGCCGAAAAGCAGCCGTCACCCGACCGTCTTCATATTGCCCGCCTGCAGCGTAAAGCCGGGATAAATCTCAGGGTGATGGGCAGACTGGCCGAATCCGATTCCCTGCACCTGCTTGCCTACCAACATCGCAGGCAGATACTGGGCGATGAAAACCGACTCACCATACAAAGTTTCGAAGAGTGGGCGGGCGTCCATGCCTACTATTCACGAAATACCGAAAAGGCGGATTCCCTGTTCCGCAAAGTGGTGGAACGCCGTCGCGTCTGGGCGTCGGAAGATCCCGCAGCTCTGGGTGAAGCGCTCAATAATCTTGCCTACATCAACATGCTTAAGCGGGATTTCTACGAGGCTCAAAAAAATTACCGGGAATCGGCCGAGATGTATCGTATCGGGCAGGACGAAAATCACCCCGACCGGCTTCGTGCCTTAACAGGCCTTGCCGTAGCATATCACAGGGGCGGGGATTATTCCCGTTCGGAACAGATGTACCGGGATGTCATCAACCGTCGTACGGCCGTGCTCGGTCCCGATCATCATCAGGTGGGCACTTCATGGTATCATTTAGCTGAAGTGCTTCGGGATACCGGCCGCAACGAATCAGCCCTGACCGCCCTGCTTGAATCGGTTCGGGTGATGCAGCAGCTTGATGCTCCGCACCAACTCTATCCCAGCATACTGCTCTCGCTGGCGGATGTGCAAGAGCGCACGCAGCGGCTAAACGAGGCGGGAAATACCTATCGGCTGGCCGCAGCTGAGTGCGCGGAAATCAGGGGTGAACGTTCTCCGGGCTGTCTTCAGATGTATCAGGCTGCGGGACGCTTCTTTTTGGAAACCGGCTACCCGAAAGACGGGCTTGAGTTTCTTCAGCGCGCCTACGAAGGGTTTCACGACCTCTACGGACCTGAGGACGACCGTCTTCTCCGTCTTGAGGATATGATGGCGAAGGCCGGCGGAGCCTGAACGTCTTTATCTACTCCCCATGCAACAATTGCAGAATATGCGAGCCGCTCAGTCGTACTTCGGCCGTCACTTTGTTTGAAAAGGGATTCGGCCGGGAGTCAACGGCCGTACCGTCAAGGAAAAGCTCAAGTTCCCACTGTCTTCCGACAGCATCATCATGCATATAATAATTGTCGCGTCCGTCAGGGGCGATGTCGTTCCTGTAATACAGGGTGATGGTTCCCGAGATTGATCCGCCCTCCACCTCTGCATGCCAGTTTTGGGTGATGCCGTCATTTTCATGATCCGGGGTCAAATACAACAGCACCTCCGGATTTCCCTGAATTCCGTCCGGCTCGATATCTATGGCCGCGATTGTCCAACCGGCATCGTCGGTAAACAAAATCCGGCCGGAATCTTCCGTTGAGAGGTGCATTTCCACGCGGTTGTGCCAGGCCACAGGACGGTCGAACAAAAGCATGGAGCGGATAAACGCATACCGAAGTTCGATGAAATCACGTAATGCTTCCACTTGATACGGCCAGGTTTCCGCAGGGCTGTGATGCTGTCCCTGCCGCCGTTCAAAGCCGTCCCTTCGTTGCATATAAGCACCAATTTTCTCCTCCAGCTTATCGATGCGTGTATCGAACCAGTTGGGGGTAAAGACCTCATCCATCAGATAAAGCAGCCGCTTCCCGAACTGTTCGCGCAACTGCGGCGTCTGGTGAAATTTCACGATTAGAGAATTTGTAACCTCCGATTCATCTATCGGGTACTCATAGGCGAAATAATCGTTGAGCATGGGTGTGATGGGTCTCTGCGTTTCCTGTAATTCCTCCCGCAGGTTTTTTCCGAAGCTCCGATGGCTGACCGCCGGAATCACGTTCCACAGGCTGTCTTCCCGCTGCTCTTTATACAGATGAAATTCCTCGTCATATAAATGCACAGTTCCCATAATTGAATACACACAAAGCAGGTCTGTGAGTTTTTCAAGCCCGAAGCGTTCCCTGATTCCGGCATAAAAAGCATCACCGGCCGGGGTGTCGCGGGCCCACTGTTTCAGCTCTTCCAAATCCGGAAGCACCGGAAATTCAGATTCGGAATCATATTGACCGTTTGTACGCGAATCGGCCAGGGCAATGTGTATTCCCAGACCTTCGTACACATCATCAATAAAAAGGGCGATGTAACGGGTTTGGGGAGCCGGTTGGTCCAGCTCGTTAAACATCTTGCTTGCGAGGATCTGCC
>PXDL01000303.1 GCA_003566395.1 Balneolia bacterium
TCAAAGTACTAAGCAGCCTCTCTAAATTAAAATCGATTACATTTTTTTTCGAATTGGTAAATAATGTTCCAAATTCCTAAATTATTCCTTAGTCAAAATTTACTGTAGAATAGATTTCAGACTTCTTTCCGGCCCGAAATGCCGGATTCCCAGGTTTTAGGTCATATACATTGCACGTTATGATAAACAACGCGAATGCGTAGTCGATATAAACCCCTCGATTTATTAGCTTATTGTAAGTTTAAAAGGTCTGTCATAATTGATAGTTAACAACATACCCAAGCAGCCGCACATTGCGGCAAATTTTATGGAGGCAGCACATGGACATAACATAGTTCGAGATTCCATTCCCTTCCGCGCCAATAGAAAACAACGAAAATTTTAAATTAAAAATTTTTAATTTAATTAATCTTGTTTATACTACGGAAGCACCCATAAGGGGGATACTTTAGGTGCTTCATTTACTGAGATCGTTGTCTGTTTATTGGCAGGCAGATTACCTGCTGTAAAAGGGGAAATTTATACAGGTATATCGAAAATGTATCCAGGAATTGAACACGCAGTTTTGTTTAAATCATCAAACTGCTCTCACATAACTACATTTGAAAAACCTAAAGGACTACCGCGCTTATGAAAAACTCAAACTCACACTTCTTTTCACTTTCCGGCCGGCTCGACCGCCAAAGTTATACCCGTCGCTACATTACCATTCTCGTACTCACCATCTGTATTGTGGGGCACATACTTCTTACCGGTATGCAACATGCACCGTCGATAGAGGCTCTTGTAGCTATGATCGGTACCATTTGGCTTATTTTCCACTTTTCACTGTGGGTTCAGGCCGTAAAACGCCTGCACGATCAGGGTAAAGAGGGAACGATGGCACTGCTTGTATTTATACCTGTAGCCGGACTCATTTACGCTCTTGTTCTGGCATTTATTAAAGGTATGGATACGGCCAACCAGTTCGGAGACATTCCCGATACCGACGTTATCCGCCTCGAACCCCTTGAAATCCAGGAATCCCACACTATTGCCGTCCGGTAGCAGCTTATCTTGCTAATCAAGCTGTGGTTTTCGCCATTGGCGCGAAGATAGACCGGAGCATTCGGGATATTCCCGAGACAAAAATGCAGACCTTGAATTTGAGTACCGCCTAAGGATAGGCACTCAGGTTCAGGGACTGCTTTTTTTTTGTCCAAAAAAAACTACCCGCTTTACTTTCTGTAATCTCTGATAATCGGTTTAATCAGACGATCAAGTCCGTTAGTTTTGATTTCGTACATTGTTGAGAGCTGCTGCCCAAGTTTTCCTGCCGGAAACCCCTCTCGTTCAAACCACTCGAGGTAATGCACCGGCAACTCGGTTATATAGCTGTTTTCATATCTTCCAAACGGCATTCTGGCATTCACCAGCTCAATCATAAATTGCGGATCAGGCTCCATTTTACTTCGTGTAATTTGTATGTAAGGTGATCTTTCTTTAAAGTATATGCAGTTCGAAACTCAGCCCGTTTACCGGGATAAACTTAACCAAAAAAATACAGCTATGATTACCAAAGATGATGTTCTGCAAGCTCAGAAAGCCTGGGGCGCTGCTATTGTTGAAATCGGGAGTTTAAAGAACGAAGCCCGCCATGTACTCGAAAAGCGCGTGGATGCTCTGCTCGACCAGCTCTATGCTTTTGATGAAGGCCCGGTCTTATTCAAACCCACCCGCGCTACGCAGGTCCCTTTCCGCCCCGACAAAGTTTCGGCTACATCCTACTTTATAGGCGGAAATGAAGCATTTCCGGAAGACGACGGATTTGCCCTTCAGCCATGGACGGCCGTGCGATTCGATAATAATCAGATTATTACCGAAGGAAACATCGCCTATGCGATGGGGGAATACTATTTCACCGACACGATCGGACAGGAGAAAAAAGTGGAGTACACCTTTGGCTATCGAAAAAATGAACAAAATGCCGTGAAGATCAAGCTGCACCACTCTTCCGTGCCGTTTGCACCAACCCTCGGCACCTGATTTCTTAACGAAGACTTTGTAAAACCCCGGGGTTGATCAAAGTCTTCCTCTTTTAATTCGGCCGCCGGTCGTCATCCCATTATCTTCCGACTATTCAACCAAACTGACAATCTGTGAATCAACAAAAGGTAGAAGAAGGAACCCTGCTGTGGGAACCTAATGCACAGCAGAAAGAAAACTCCAATCTGTACGCCTATATATCGTGGCTGGGGAAAGAGTACGGACTTCACTTTTCCGGCTATGACGAACTCTGGAAGTGGTCGGTAACCGAAACCGAAGCCTTTTGGGAATCCTTGTGGCACTATTTTGATATTCGTCCTTCCGAGCCTTATTCACAGGTTCTGGCCGGGCCGGAGATGCCGGGTGCAAAATGGTTTGAGGGAAGCAGCCTCAACTTTGCCGAGTATCTCTTCAGACAGGAATCACCGGAAACGCCGGCCGTGATTTTTCGGTCCGAAACAACACCGTCCACCGAAATTTCGTGGGATTCACTCCGCCGGAGTGTGGCTTGTCTGAGTGCTCATTTTCGGGATGCAGGCGTAAAACCCGGCGATCGAATTGCAGCCTACCTGCCCAATAGTCCCCACGCTGTTATCGGCATGCTTGCCGCCGCGTCGGTCGGTGCTATCTGGTCGAGCTGTTCCCCGGATTTCGGCTCAGACAGCGTCATTGACCGGTTTGCCCAAATTGAACCGACTATCCTAATAGCTATAAACGGATATCAGTACAACGGTAAAGCGTTCGACAGAAGCCCGCAGCTCAAACGTATGAGTGAAGCCCTTCCCGGCCTGAAGGAAGTCATTCACATACCGTATCTGGAATCCGGACCCGAGCATCCTACCGAAATAACAGTACCGGTATATCAGTGGGATGAGATTATGAAGCAAGAACCCGGTCTTCTTACTTTTGAGTCCGTTCCTTTTGATCACCCGCTGTGGGTGTTGTATTCTTCCGGCACCACGGGGCTGCCCAAACCAATTGTTCATGGTCATGGCGGCATGCTGCTGGAGCACCTCAAATACATGGAATTCCATGCAGATGTAAAGCCCGGCGACCGCTTCTTCTGGTTTTCAACAACGGGCTGGATGATGTGGAATGTCGTATTGGCTTCGCTGCTTCGCGGCGCAACTGCCGTACTCTATGACGGCAGCCCGGCCTACCCGAAACCGGATGTGCTCTGGGATTACGCAGCCGACGCCCGCATGACCACCTTCGGTTCAAGCGCTACCTATCTTATGAGCTGCCTGAAACAGCAGATGAAACCGGCCGAGAAATTCGACCTCAGCCGCCTGCGTTCCGTGGGTTCCACGGGCTCTCCCCTTCCTCCCGAAGGATTTAACTGGGTATATGAGCATGTAGGCCGCCATATTTTACTCAACTCCACCAGCGGCGGCACCGATATTTGCAGCAGCTTTGTGGGCGGAAATCCTGTTCTTCCGGTTTATGCCGGAGAAATCCAGTGCAGACTACTGGGTTCCTGTGTGGAATCCTGGAATGAATCGGGCGAGGCGGTTACGGACGAGGTCGGCGAGATGGTTATCACAAAGCCCATGCCCTGCATGCCAGTTTTTTTCTGGGGTGACGACAACATGACCCGGTACAGGGATAGCTACTTTTCGATGTTTCCGGGAGTCTGGCGCCACGGAGATTGGCTTAAAGTGACCCGACGCGGAACATGCGTAATCTACGGCAGATCAGACGCGACCCTCAATAAAATGGGGGTACGCATCGGCACGGCCGAAATTTACAGAGCCGTAGAGCTTGAAAAACGAATCAAAGACAGCCTTGTGGTGAGTATCGAAAAAGAGGACGGAAACTGGTATATGCCGCTTTTTGTGGTGATTGATGAAGGAGACAAAGTAGATGACGCCTTGCGTAAGACGGTAGCCACTGCCATAAGGGAGCGAATCGCCCCGCGCTTTGTTCCCGATGAAATCATACAGGTGAATGAAATTCCCTACACGCTGAGCGGTAAAAAAATGGAACGGCCTGTGAAACGTATTTTGGAAGGCGTGCCACCAAACAAAGCCGCCAGCCTCGACTCCATGAAAAACCCTGATACACTCAAGGTTTTCACCGATTTTTATCAAACACGCATCGCCGCAGATTAAACCGTATCGGGCACGCTTTCCACCAGTTCGCGGGCGCTATCGAGGGCGGCATTCGTAACCGACGAGCCGCTCATCAGTTTTGCCACTTCCCGGATGTGTTGCTCGCGATCGAGTTTCTCGATGCGCGTTACCGTGCGTCCTCCACTCTCTTTTTTCTGTACCACGAAATGGGTGTGCCCCATCGCAGCAATTTGCGGAAGATGGGTGATGGAAATAATCTGGCAATGACCGGCCAGTTCCCGCATGGTCCGGCCTACCTGCAGAGCAATCGGGCCGCTGATTCCGGTATCGATTTCATCAAAAATCATAACCGGAAGCTGCTGTTCCCTGGCCAGAATGGATTTGAGAGCCAGCATCACCCTGCTCATTTCACCGCCGGAAGCCGTGCGGGAGAGAGGTTTGGGATCTTCCCCTTTATTGGTGGAAATACGAAATTGAACCTCGTCCGGTCCGTCGTTCAAACAGCCCACGCGCAGCCCGTCGGCCTCAATCCAGCCGTTATCGTCATGCCGCCAGTTAACTTCAACGCAGAACCGGGCATGAGTGAAGCCGAGCCGCATCAACTCCTTTTCGATGGCCGCCGAGAGTTTTTCACCCTCCTGAATGCGGGCATGGTGCAGTCCCAGGGCAGCGTCCGACAGCTTCTTCAGGGCTTCGGATATTTGTTTGTCTTTTTTCTCAAGTTCGAGATCAAAATTATCGGCCAGCCCCAGCATCTCACCGAGATCCTGCTGATGGGCAATAAGATCCTCGGCATTTTTACCATATTTTTTTTCGAGACGGCGAAGTTCCGCCTGACGCTGACGCAGTTTTTCGAGCTGAACCGGATTAAACTCAATCTGATTCCGGTAGTGCTCGGTAAACCGGATAAGCTCTTCCACGCTGATGCGCGCCGTATCCAGCTCCTGAGTGTAGGACTCAAATTCAGGTTCGAGGCGAACGAGTTCAGCCAGGGACTGCTGCATCACCCTTAATAAATCCAGGGCGTTTACCTCCGCCTCGCGCCCCGACTCAATAATGCGCGAGGCCGTTTCATTCAGCACCTCGCTGCTGTCCAGAAGGCGGATATCCCGCTGCAGTTCTTCGGCCTCGCCTTCTTTCAAGCCGGCCGTTTTTAATTCATTGTACTGAAAACGATAGAGTTCCTGCTTTTCCCGCAGTTCCCGCTCGCGCCTCCGGAGGCTGTTTTTTTCCTGATGAAGCCGGTTTACCTCCTGCCACGCTTGCTGATAGGCGTGTAGGTTCGGTTCCACACGCGGCCGTTCATCAATTACTTCCCGGTGATGTTCTTCACGAAGCAACAGCTGATGATCGTGCTGTCCGTGCAGGTCAACCAGCCGCTGCCCCACGCTGCGCAGGACCGTAAGCTGCACGGGAGTATCGTTAATAAACGCCCGGCTGCCGGACTGCCGGACCTCACGCCTTAGAATTACCTCGGTTCCGGGTTCCACTTCATGTTCACGGAGCAGCGAAAGAAGTTTGTCGTCGGTGCCGGTTTTCAGGATAACCTCGGCAACCGCCTTCGCAGCGCCCTGACGGATGGAATCGGTTTGGGCACGTTCCCCCAACAAAATATTAAGCGCGCCTATTATAATTGACTTCCCCGCTCCGGTTTCTCCGGTCATAATGTTAAGGCCGGGCTCGAAGCCGGTTTCTATCTCATCAATAAGGGCGAAATCCTTTATATATAATGATGTGATCACGTCGGGTTTTTCACTTTTGTTGACAGTATTGAAATTTCATAACCACGTTTCGGGCGGTCACAGGCTCCTCTGCGGAGATGTGGAGCAAGGTAACAATAAAGCGACAGAATGTGCAGCTTACCGGAAGGGCTTCATCACAAAAAAGGAACTTATGAATTTTGAATGGCGAATTGTGAATTATCTTAAGACCAATATAAATGATGTGACAATCTCCTGATAGCTTGATGTAAAGAACCAAATCCAGCCGGCGGTTTTTGGTTTCCTTTCGTCCGCACAAAAGGAAAAAGGAGTTTATTTCGACATCGGAATTACGAGACCTTTTTTGCCTGAGCCTCTACCCGTTCATTGTTCAAATTGGAAATATGCGAAAACTTCTTTCAGGCTCGGCGTCAAGTTTATACATCGGGGGTGAAATGAACAGACTGAATCCCTTATATTAAAAAATTGCGCCAAAATTTATAGTGCAAGTCCAAAGACGACCATCAACCTGATAAATGTTGAAAATTTCCATATGAACTTTACGCCCGAGATAGAAGCTGTTGAAACAGAACTTTTGGAAAACCTGCCCGGTGAACTTCCCGTTCTTGCCCTCAGAGACACCATTGTTTATCCCAATACCATGTACCCGATTCTCGTGGGGCGTGAAGGCTCGCTGGCGGCAGTAAATCAGGCTATCGAAAACGGCAAGTTGATTTTACTCGCGGGCCAGAAAAATCCGGAGGTGGAAGATCCCGAGCCACGGGACCTTTATAAAGTTGGCGTTCTGGCCCAGATCACGCAAGTTCTGCGCCTGCCGAATTCTCTTATCAAAGTTTTGGTAAACGGCATGGCTCCCGCGCGTTTCGACTCCTTCACTAAAAACAAAAGTGAGATTCGCGCCGGTTACACCACCCTTGAAGTGAAAGAGCCGGGACGGATAAGCGATAAACTTTCGGCCCTTATCCGGAAGACCAAGGAAAAGTTCGAGCGTTACGTCCTCATCAATCAGGAACTTCCCGAGGAAGTGCTAACCGGTTTCGATAACACCGACAACTATCAGCAGGGCGTGTATTTGATGGCGTCTTACCTCGACCTTAGTCTGGACGAGAAACAGAAATTTCTTGAGCTTACCACCCTCGATTCTCAATACAAACTGCTTCTGGCCAAAGTTACCCGCGAGCTGGAACTGTTGGTTGTGAGCACCGAGATCAACGAGAAGGTGCAGGATGAAATCCAGGAAACCCAGCGCCGTTTTTTTATACAAGAGCAGATTAAGGCTCTTCAGGAAGAACTGGATGAGGGAGATGTAGCCGATCCGGAACTGGCAAAGCTGAAGGAACAGATTGAAGCAGCCGGAATGCCGCCCGAAGCCAATACCAAAGCCATGGAAGAGCTCGAGCGCCTTAAGAAAACGCCTCAAATGTCGCCCGAATACGGCGTCGGCCGCAATTTTCTGGACTGGATGACTTCCATCCCCTGGAGCGTCGTTTCCCAGGATAATCTTAACATCGACGGGGTACAGTCGATTCTCGACAACGACCATTTCGGCCTGGAAAAAGCAAAAGACCGCATTCTCGAGCATATTGCCGTCCTGAATCTGGTAGATAACATAAAAGGACAGATTCTATGCTTCGTAGGACCTCCCGGAGTCGGAAAAACGTCTATGGCCAAATCCATCGCACGTGCGCTGAACCGTAAAACGGTCCGAATTAGTCTGGGCGGCGTTAGCGATGAAGCCGAAATTCGCGGCCACCGGCGCACCTACATCGGCTCCATGCCGGGCCGCATCGTTCAGGGCATGCGCAAGGCCGGCACCATCAATCCGGTCATGATTCTGGATGAGATCGACAAGGTGGGCCACGATTTCCGCGGCGATCCGTCTTCGGCCATTCTGGAAGTACTCGATCCCGAACAGAATAACAGCTTCAACGATCACTACCTGGATGTGGATTACGACCTGTCCAGAGTGATGTTTATCGCTACCGCAAATGTGGCCTCATCCATTCAGCCGGCGCTGCTCGACCGTATGGAGATCATCAATCTGCCCGGCTATCTGGAGCACGACAAAGTAGAAATTTCCAAACGTCACCTGATTCCGAAGGCACTCAAAGCGCACGGGCTGAAAACCGCTCAGGTGCGTTTTCATAAGGATGGAATTCTTCACATCATCCGAAATTACACCTCCGAATCCGGAGTGCGTACCCTGGAACAGCAGATTTCAGCCGTGTGCCGCAAAATTGCCCGAATCTTTGTTCAGAAAAAAGCCAAAGGTGAAAAAACCGGGGTGTTTAAAGTAGATGCGGCGCTTGTAGCCGAGCTCCTCGGCGTGCCGAAGTTCAGAGACCGTGCACCCGACCGCATCGATAAGCCCGGAAGTGTAAACGGGCTGGCATGGACCAGCACCGGAGGCGCCATCCTGCAGATAGATGTGGCGGTGATGGAAGGGAAAGCCAACTTCCGGCTCACCGGTAAACTCGGCGACGTAATGAAAGAATCGGCTCAGGCCGCTCTTACCTACATCCGTTCGAACGCCAAACGTTACGGCATTAAAGCCGATTATTTCGAAAACCGCGAGGTGCACATCCACATTCCCGAAGGCGCTATACCAAAAGACGGTCCGAGCGCCGGCATGGCAATGGTTTTGGCAATGCTATCTCTGATTACCGGCAAACGGGTTAAACACGATGTGGCAATGACCGGCGAAATAA
>PXDL01000378.1 GCA_003566395.1 Balneolia bacterium
CGGCGGTGTGCTTCCGGGGCTTCCTCCAGCGTAAAGGTTGCCTCCATAAGAGGTTTCACCCTTGCGTCTTTAAGCATATCAGCCACTTCGCTTAATTCGGTGCCGGAGGGTTTTGTGATGATAAAGTGTGCGGTTTTGTCCCGTAAAAAGTTGAACGCCTGATGGAAGAAGAGTCCGTTGTTGGGAATCGTTGAAACGTATTTGCCGCCCTCCGCTATGATTGGCTTACACGCTCTAAAACCGCTCTTGCCTACGGCATCAAACACCGTGTGGAATGTCTCGCCGAGCTTTGTGAAGTCCTGCCGGGTGTAATCTACAACCTCGTCAGCACCGAGGTCTTTTACAAGGCTCAGGTTTTTAGTACTGCACACGGCCGTGACCTCCGTCCCAAGCGCTTTGGCGATTTGCACGGCAAAGGAACCCACGCCCCCCGACGCCCCGTTTACCAGCACCTTGTCGCCCGCTTTAATGCCGTTTCTTTTGCGGAAAGCCTGTAAAGCCGTAAGCGAGGCAAGTGGCGTTGCCGCCGCCGTAACCATATCGGTACCATCGGGTATTAATGCAAGTTGATCTTCTTGTACGGCAACGTACTCTGCATAGGCTCCGCCCTTATAATCGAGCATCCCGAATACGCGGTCTCCTTTTCGGAACCTGCCGTCACCGGCTTCTTCCACCACCCCGGCCAGGTCACCGCCCGGAATGCGTGGAAACTTTCGCCCTGCAATAAACTTCATCGAGCCGTTGCGAATCTTATAATCTACGGGATTGACTCCGGCTGCGTTCACCTTTACAAGTACCTGTCCCGCCTCCGCAACAGGACGATCCACTTCCTGAAGCTGCAAAACCTCCGGAGTTCCGAACTGGTTATAGCATATTGCTTTCATGTGCTTAGAGTTTGATGATCTGTTTTTAAGTTTCGTAAATGATTGGGTTGGCCTCCATTCTAATTCAATATTTTAAGATAACGTAATTATGGAAACGGATTTTTATACAACGTTTCTCTGATACGCACAGTCGAGCACCATGCCAGTTCCAAAAAAAATGCCTGCGATTCCGTACTCAGGCAGAGGCTGAAAAATTCGTATATTTGAAGATTGAAAATAAACCGATGACTCTTTACAACGTTCAATGATTTATACCGACAAGACATTTTTCCTTTGCCGCATCCCGCTTAGCGCCGAAGGCCCTGCTGATGTGGAAATTGTGACAAAAGCTGAAAATATTGAAGATTTTCCTCGCGTGTTTACCGAGTACGAAGAATTGCGGAAACATGCGTTTAATGAGGACGGGCTTTTTAGCGTAGTACGTGCCGATGAGCTGTTCATCGTGGTTCGTACAGCCGGGGAAAAAGCTGCCAAAGAGCTGGCTTTTGAAGATTCGCGCGCGAACCTCATCACCAATTTGCAGCATAAGGTGATGCAAAATAAAGACAAGGAAGCATCGGCCATCTTGAAAAAAGTCCACGAAGTGGAAACCAGGGTCTGATCAGCGCCCGACTCAACCCGCAAAACCGAATAGAATCTGATGAGTGAGCTGAAGCCGCAGCTGCTCAGGCTTTCCGAAGAAATCGTATCGCTTTCCGACCGCATGGATGAGATCGAATTCGAGGAATCCGGAAGCGAGCGTTATAAAATCATTTCCCGACTGAAAGCCATAGGAGATGAGCTGGTCGGAATACTTGAAAAGGCTCAGGGTGATGACCTCGCCTTTACTCATTTTGCGCTCGGCTCGGTTTGTGCGCTGCTCGGTTATTTCAAGAAAGCCGAAGAAGCCTACGACGCCGCTTTGGACCACTGGCCGGACCACGTGGGTATTTTAAACGAAGCCTACGATGTGCTGATTGAACTTGGTAAATTCGAAAAAGCCAAGAACTTCATTGAACGAAGCATGAAGCACGGAGGCGAAACCCCGGACGTGCTCTATAACTACGCCTCACTAATCTCCCACATGGGCCGCATCGATGAAGCGAGAATTACGCTTATAAACGCACTGGCCCGCTTCCCGAACGACCGTGGCATGAAAGCTTTACTTCAGGAGCTGGACCTGGCCAAAGCCCAAAAGCAATAGGTCAGGATTGCCGGACAGGCAGATTCACGGTGGTGTAAAAAACCCGCTTTGGATATTGTTAACAAGTTCCTGAAATTAGATGCGTTGGCTGGGCTGATCGGAAAGTTACATGTGTTTCCCTGCTGCATCACTAAACCGGGATTGACGCGAATTGCGTCAGGAAGGAAGATAGTTCCTGAATACACGAGCCCGGCAAAACAGTTTTAAGAAATTAACATCCCGTAAAACCGGGATACTTTTAATAATATTCAGAAGGTGTGCTGATCAAGAAATTGAGTCCCAAAAAAAAATATAGCTATACCATTTTATATGAAGACCGCCACGTTATGGCGGTAGATAAACCGGCAGGCCTGCTAACCGTACCCATACCGGGCATGGTTTCGGTGAATCTTCAAAGCCTTGTTCAGCACGATCACGGCCCGAAAGTTCGGCCTGTACACAGAATAGACCGTTATACATCCGGAATTGTGCTGTTTGCAAAAACTGGAAAAGCGCGCCATAATCTGGTAAAACAATTTCGGTTTCACAGTGCCAGAAGAAGTTACCTTGCACTGGTCAGGGGGAAGGTAGAGCCGAAAACCGGCACGCTCGTTCACTTTTTGAAGCGCATCAGTAAAGGGTTCCGGAACGTGGTGGTTAAAGGGCCCGAAGAAGGCGGTTCCAAAGCGGAGCTGAACTACGAAGTACTGGAGACCTTCCCCGCATCCACTCTGGTTAAAGTAGATCTGGTTACCGGCCTGAAGAACCAAATCCGGGTGCAATTAAACGAGCAGGGATATCCGCTTATAGGGGATCGGCATTACAGCCGCAAAGAAGCCGACGAACCGTGGATCGATCGTCAGGCTCTTCACGCTGCCGAGCTTGGAGTAATTCACCCTATTCACGGCAAAGAGCTAACATTCAGAAGCCCGCTGCCTGCCGACATGCAGAAATTGATCGATGTGTATAAAACGCGCCGGAAATCGCCTTAGCCGGAGTTCAGCTTACTTCCGACGGGCCAGAATAATCAGGCGCGGGCTTGTTTCCGGGTGATGTGTTCGGCCGTCGTAATCACCGAAAAAGCTTTCACAAAGCAAGCCCCGGCTCTTAAGCTCCGACTCAAACCAAGGCCGGTCATACAGCTTTACCTGCTCGGTAAACGTTTGAGGACGGGCGTTATCCTTATGAAATGTCATTCGCTTGATCACCGTGTTATTTTCGATATGGCGCTTGATTTCAACCTTAAATCCGTTCACTGATTTTTTTTCTTCGGCAACCAGATTTTCGGCCACCAGACCCGCGTTAAGATAGTCGATAATCAGCAAGCCACCCGGTTGTACGCTCCGGCACATATTGGAAAGAATGCCTGTATTTTCTTCATCCGTATTCAGGTATCCGAAACTTGTGAACAGATTTACCACAAGCGGATAGGTGTAGGTGAGAGGTGTACGCAGATCATGAACCCGGAAACGAAGCCGGCTTGAAAATGAAAGGGTTTTACGGATTGACTCTGCTTTTTCTATAGACTTTTCCGACAAGTCCACGCCCGTAACTTCATATCCCATGCGCGCCAGATTTATGCTGTGTCTTCCGCGTCCGCATCCGGCATCCAGCACGGGGCTGAAACGCGACGCAGGCGCATGAGACGCAATCAACCGGGCCAGTTTTTTAGCTTCGGCCATATCTCTGTTGGCGTAGAGTTGTTCGTAAAGCGGAGTATCGAACCAGGTTTCAAACCAGGCTTCATCAGGGTTTTGATCCAAAACGGGGTAATAATTTAGTTTTAAAAAAAATATGAGAAGGTTTTGCAAAACCGTTCTTTTGCCGGTCTTCTGCTATGTCACAAAAATGAAATCCTCGAATAGATAACCTATGCTCCGGTTTCGTTCTTGTTCCGGCGTTGAATACAACCAAAATTTCACGTTTATCAACGCCTTCTATGAGCCTGTTTATTTGCATGAAAAGGAATATGTGCGAAAAAATAAAATCGGAGCTTATAAAGGTTAACTTTTTCGTAATATACTTTATATTGAAAGGGCTTCCAGAAATTCATGTGTGGTTTACATATGCCTAAGTCTTGGCATTGAAAGCTCCGGAAGCTAACAACAACTACGGCGGGCCGTCCGCAGAGATACAAGTTAAGGTAGAAGTGTCCTGCAATTATATATCCAAGAAAAGCCCGTACATATACTAAATATAAACTAACACTTATGATCAAGTTTACTATCTCCGTCTTTGTGGCGGTTATGGCTTTATGTGCTTCTGCGTCACTTGAATCAGGAAAGGCAACAGCACAAACAATAACAGTGGAAGGTACGGTCGTTGATGAAGCTACCCGGGAGCCGCTGATTGGAGCCAATGTCGTAATCCGGGGGACCGTAGCAGGTGTAGCCACAAACGTCAATGGTGAGTTCGTCCTCAGAACTTCGCAAAGTCTGCCGTTCACCCTTCGTATATCCAGTGTGGGTTATTCTTCCCAGGAAGTTGAAGTAACCGAAGACAACCTTACCAATATAAGAGTAAGGCTGCGTGAACAGGCATTTTTTGGTTCGGAAGTGGTACTGTCGGCATCCCGCGTGGAGCAGGATGTGCTGCAATCTCCGGTATCGATTGAACGGATGGATGTTATTGCCATACGGGAATCGGCGGCACCCAGTTTTTATGACGCCATCGGGAACCTGAAAGGTGTGGATATGTCGGCCCAGAGCCTGACGTTCAAATCCATAAATACGCGCGGTTTTGCCGCCAACGGAAATACCCGCTTTGTTCAGCTCATCGACGGTATCGACAATCAGGCGCCGGGGCTTAACTTTCCGGTGGGTAATGTGGTAGGTATATCCGAACTTGACCTGGAAAGCGCCGAGCTTATTCCCGGCGTGGCTTCAGCCCTCTACGGGCCCAACGCCATCAACGGAATTCTGCTGCTTAACAGTAAAAGCCCGTTTGAGTATCAGGGGCTTTCGGTTAGTGTGAAAACAGGCGTAAACCACGTGGATTCCAGAGACGACGATCCTGGCTTATACCAGGATTACGCCATCCGCTACGCGCGTGCTTTCGACGACCGCTGGGCATTCAAAGCCAATTTCTCCTACCTCAGAGCCAATGATTTTATCGGCGTTGATTTTCGTGATCAGGGACCGGCTACTTTTGGTGCCGTAGAACGTGGAGCAACCTCACGTAACGGAAACCGTGTGTATAACGGCGTCAACAAATACGGGCAGCCGTTACTGACGATCGGCAATATCGCCGACGGGCAGATCCAGGCCGGCATGGCCGAAGGTGCCACTCCCGAGCAGCAGCAGACGGCCCAGAATCTGATGGGAATCCGCAGCCTGCTACCCGACGGCGATCTCGGAGCGTTCACCCCTACGGGCTTTAATGAAGGCAGTTTTGTAGATAACACCACGGAGTCGATGAAATTCGGAGGAGCGCTTCACTACAGAATTACGGATAATGTGGAAGCCCTCGCCCAATTCAACTGGGGATCGGGAAGCACGCTCTACACGGCTAACGACCGTTTCGTGCTGGATGATTTTTCCATCTGGACCGGAAAAGTGGAACTGCGTAACCCGAACTTTTTCCTAAGGGGCTACACCACTCAGGAAAACGCCGGAGATTCTTATGCGGCTAATACGCTGGCTTCGTTGATTAATGTTCAAACCTTTATCCCGGCGTATTTCCAGACGTTTGCGAACGCACGTACTCAAGGTGCTACGGTAGAAGAAGCGCATCAGATGGCGCGCCAGGCCGGTGAAGCGGCACAACCACAGCCGGGAACAACAGATTTTGAAAACCTGGCGAACTCCATCCGCAGCGTCCCGATTTCAGACGGCGGCGCCAAGTTTGTTGACCGTTCGGCTCTCTATCATGCGGAAGGCCTGTACAACTTTTCTGAAATGATTGATCCCGATATCGTTGAAGTACTTGTGGGCGCAAATTATCGGCGGTTCGCACTTGAGTCGGAAGGCACTCTTTTCGCCCTCCAGGATAACGGCGATGAGTTTACGATGGATGAATACGGATTCTATACTCAGCTTTCCCGTTCCTTTTATGACGGCCGTTTGAATATGCAGGGCTCCATCAGGTATGATAAAAATGAAAATTTCGACGGACAGCTTTCACCCCGGATTTCAGCGGTCTATAATCTGATTCCAAATCATAATATAAGGCTGTCTTTTCAGAACGGATTCCGCATACCGACCACCCAGGATCAATTTATCGACCTTGATGTGGTTACCCGTCGTCTGGTGGGAGCAAACCCGATTCTGGTGGATCGCTATAACTTTGAGACCAATACGGTGTACCATACAGAAAGTGTGGAAGCAGCCCGTCTGGCCCTTGCCGAAGGCCGCAGCCCTGCTTTTGCCCGTTCCAAGCTTCGCCCGGTTGAATTCGGTGATTTCAAAACTGAGAAAGTATCGACCTATGAAATAGGATATAAAGGTCTTATACAGAACCGCCTGTATATCGATGCCTACTACTATTACAGCGAATACACCGATTTCATCGCCGAAATCGATTTCACCCAGGGTATTCCTGCCGGTCTTCGCGAAATGCCCGACCCCGATGAATTCGATCCGAACACAGCTCAGGGACAAGACGCCATCATCAACCGGAGCGTGGCAACGCAGCGTTTCGGATTTGATGTGAATGCCGACGGTACCGTACGTGCCCACGGATTTGCAGTAGGGTTGGAATATGCGGTTGCACGAGGATATACCCTTGGTGGCAACGTAGCCTTTAATGAGCTGATATCGGAGCGAGATCTGCGGGATCAGGGTTTTAGTGCCGGGTTCAATACACCCAAGTGGCGCTACAACATTTCGCTGCGTAATCGCAACGTAATTGAGAACGTCAGCTTCAACCTAACCTACAGATGGCAGGATGCCTTTATTTGGGAATCAGCAATCGGGGAAGGCGTTATCGATGCTTTCGGAACGCTCGATGCCCAGGTCAGCTATCGGGTACCAAGCCTGAGTACGATCGTAAAGCTTAGCGGAAACAACATCTTTAATAAACGCTATACGACTTCTCTTGCCAACCCTTCAATGGGCGCTATCTACATGGTGACGTTCACTTTCGACCAATTCCTTAACTAAGTCCGAGATTTCTTATGAAAAGTTCATTGAACCTATTTTTTACGATTCTGCTTGCCGCCCTGCTTTTGCAGGGATGTGACGGCGAAGCAGATTCGCTGATTAACAGCAGACTCGATGATAATCCGGTGCCTGCAACCGAACAGACCGGTGATGCGGGCGAGGCCGATTTCAGCCGGCCGGTTATGATCGGGAATTCCCTTACGGCCGGATTTATGGATGGTGCCCTGTATGATCTGGGGCAGCAAAATTCACTTGCTGTACGGATTGGTCAGCAGCTGAGCCTTGCCGGCGGACCGGAATCCATTAACCAACCTGATATCGACTCGCAGAACGGATTCAATTCCGGAGCTTCAAATCCTTCAGAGGGTGTTATCCGGGGTCGTTTCAAGCTGGATACCAGCATCCCCGGACCCTCCCCGGTAGTTGAGGGAGAACTTCCCCAGGCGTTCACCGGAGATAAAGGCGCACTGAATAATTTTGGTGTTCCCGGAATTATCCTGGGTCAGCTGCTCACACCCGATACCGGCGTGCAGAGTTCTCCGGCCTACAATCCGTATTACGAGCGTTTTGCCTCCAACCCCGGTTCTTCCACCATTCTCGGTGATGCCATCGCTACCGACCCCACTTTTTTCACGCTATGGATCGGTAATAACGATGTGCTGGGCTATGCGCTCCAGGGTGGGGTAAATCCGGATAGGATTACCGCCACAGCCGCATTCCAGGCGCAGTTCGGTGAAGTAATGACCCAACTTACCACCCAAACAGATGCAAAAGGCGTAGTAGGGCTTGTTCCAAACTTACTGACCATTCCCCATTTCCGGGCCGTACCGTATAATGCGGTTCAGCTTGATGCGGAAACTGCCGCTTTGCTGATGGAAGGACTTTCACTGGTAAATACGGTTTATGAAGGAATTGCGGCCAGCCCATTGGTACCTCAATTCACGGAAGAAGACCTCGAAGAACGAAGAATCCACTATGAGGCCGGAGCCAATCCTGTTCTGATACACGATCCTGATTTGTTCGACCTGACACCCGTTTTCAACCTGCTTCGTTCAACCGGAAATATTACCGACGAACAACGTGCCGCCCTTGAGCCGTACATACAGGCGCGACAAATGAAAGTGAGTGACCAACTCGGTCCGGAATTACTTCTGCTCAGTTCGGCTACCGTGCTGGGTACGCTCGCCGATCCGAATAATCCGCAGTCACAAATCGGAGTGGTCGTGCCTCTTCCGCCCCAGTTTCATCTTACTCATGAAAATATGATTCAGGTTGAAACCGCAAGGCAGACGTTCAATACCATAATGACCACGACTGTTGAAAACGTCAATGACGCTTCCGGCGAAACGCGCATTGCTTTGTATAGCCCTGACAG
>PXDL01000177.1 GCA_003566395.1 Balneolia bacterium
GCGGCAAGGGGATAGACGCGCTTCTGCACCGGGAGGCCATCGTAAAAGGACTCGCCAAAGGATATAACGCTTCCGAGCTGAGCTGGCTGCTCGAAACCAATACCGAAATGATACGCGTGGCTGAAAAAATCGGCGGCTGGAAAGAAAAAACATATCGGCTGTACAGCGCTGCTATCTAAGCCGTGTTTGTCCTGAAAACTGTTTTCCCTATCAAAAATAAACAACGGAGCCGCTACCTTACTTCTCCTGTAGTGAGCGTATTTTTTTCTATTTTTAAAGACGAATCAGGGCTTTGATAAGCCGGGTAATTTTGTTCGCATTTAACGCCTGAGCAAGAATGAAACCACCGAACAGGTGATCTATATGAGGTTCATTTTTTGTGAAAAGGAAGACAACGGGCAGAATCACGGTTTTGTAAAGCCTTCCGGATACGTTTTCTAACCGACCAATTTACTGTTGTTTATGTACCCTTTTACGCTCAGCCGGCCTCTCATTTTAATCGTCGTTTCGGTCTTTCTTTCCCTGATTATTTCCTGTGGAACGCAGCAGGAAGAGCTTCTACTTTCGCTAAAGGAGGTGGAGGGAGTTATAAGCTCGTACACTGCCGGTGTAGTTAGCAGTGAAACCGATCTCCGGGTCCGCTTCACCGAACCGGTTCCCGAAGCCGTGCGCGATCGCAACGAACTTCTTTTTTCACTCGATCCGTCCGTTCGCGGAACCCAGGAATGGCTGAATGAACACACGGTGCGGTTCACTCCCGAACGTCTGCTTCAAAACGACAGAAAATATAAAGCAAGGCTCAAACTCGGCCCGATTTTCCCTGAAATGGAAGACGCTTTATTCAGCTTTGAGCTGCAGGTAATTCCACAGGATATTGAGGTGACTGCCTCAGCCCCCGAGCCCTACACTGACGAAAGCGGCCGTTTGAGATACCGGATAAACGGCAGGGTGATGGCGGCCGATGTGGCATCACCCGAAAATCTGAGCCGTGTACTAAGCGTGAGGGTAAACGGACAGGCGGTTCGGCCGTCCTGGGAATCCGAAGGACGCAGAAGCACATCTTTTCAGGTTAACGACATCGAAAGACGTGAGGAGCCGGTCCGTATTGAATTGAGCTGGGACGGAAGCCCGGTCGGCTCTTCTACCCGTGGCCGAAAACAAATCAATCTTCCTTCACTGGGTGTTTTTGAACTTATCGATCTGCGCATTTTGCGTAGTGAAGGGCATACCGTAGAACTGGCTTTCTCAGACAAAATAGACGATTCGGCCAACCTGAGCGGGCTCATTACAATCGACGGCCTGCCCGATCCGGGAATTGTTGTGCGGAATAACCGGGTTCTTGTATATCCGCGCGGAGCCGAGCCGGGAGAACGCACGCTTCGGATTTCATCTGGTATCCGTAATGCGCAGGGTGAAAGGCTGGCTTCCGATATTGAGCGTTCGGTTGAGCTCGCTGATCTTTTGCCGGAAGTCCGCCTGCTTGGTTCGGGCGTTATTCTGCCGGACAGCGATGAGCTTTTCCTTCCTTTTGAAGCCGTAAATCTCGGAGCTGTTGATGTTCAGGTTTCCCGGATTTTTGAGTCCAATATTCCTCAATTTTTACAACATAACCGGCTTAATGAGGGATACAGCATTCGTGAAGTCGGGCGGCCCGTTGCTCAGGAAGTTGTCCCCCTCAATACCATCGGCGATGTTAAAGCCGGAGAGTGGAACAGCCATGCACTCGATCTAAGTACCATTATTAAACCCGAGCCGGGAGCCCTGTACCGGGTTACGATTGGATTCCGGCAGCATCAATCGCTGTATCCGTGCGGGGATTCTGCCGGGCTGCCTGAAAGTTGGGAACAGGTTTCCCATGAGGAGCAGGCGTATTGGGAAGGTTTCGACCAATTTTGGGTACAGGGGGATTACAACTGGCGTGACCGTGATGATCCGTGCACATCAAGCTACTACAGGTCGGACCGCAGGGTACACCGGAATGCACTTTCTTCGGATATCGGCCTTATTGCTAAACGGGGCGAGACGTCCGGCCTTATCGTATATGCGGCCGGTTTAACTTCAGCAGAACCGCTGTCCGGTGTTCAGATGAAGCTGCTTGATTATCAGCAGCAAACGCTGGTAACCGGCACCACCGACAGGGAAGGGGCGTGGCGTGTGTCCCGTTCCGAGCTCCCGGAATCGCCTTATCTGCTGGTGGCAAACCGTGGAGATCAGCGTGGCTTTTTGCGCCTTGATGATTCCGGTTCACTCTCGCTGAGCGATTTTGACGTCTCCGGTGTGAGCGTGGATGATGGTATCAAAGGATTTATGTATGCCGAACGGGGCGTGTGGCGGCCCGGTGATTCGCTTTTCGTGAATCTGATGGTGGAAGCAGGTCCCGAAGTGCTTCCGGACGATCACCCTGTTACCTTCGAGTTGATTGATCCGCTCGGACGAGTTGCCGAACGCAGAGTTGTGCGTCCGGTAAACCGTCATTATTCCTTCCCAACCAGAACCCCGTCCGATGCGAGAACCGGCCGGTGGATGGCGGTTGCCCGGCTTGGTGGTAACACCTTTTCATACAATCTTAATATTGAGACGATTCAGCCCAACAGACTGCGGGTTGATATTCGGCCGGATGACGAGCTGCTGACCGGAGAACAGGCCGTAATTTCGGGCGAGATATTTTCCGAATGGCTGCACGGAGCTTCTGCGCCGGGTTTAAGGGCCGATTTAGAAATGAGCATGCGGGAAGGCAGCCTCAGTTTCAGCGAATACGGTGGCTTCAGCTTCTCCGATCCGTCCAAAAGTATGGAGACCGGGGAAACCGAACTGTTTAGCGGAACTTTAAACAATGAGGGGCTGGCCCGGTTTGAAGAGCAATTAAGGCGACCTGATGACGCACCGGGTATGCTGCTACTGAATCTGACGGCGCGTGTTTTTGAGCCGTCAGGTAATTTCAGTACGGGACGTACGCGCATCCGTTATATTCCCCATTCTGTACTTAGTGGTGTAAGGCTTCCGGATCTGGACGATCAGCGTCCCGTTTTGGATCAGCAGGAAGCGATTCGGGTGGAGGTCGTTGTGCTTGATCCCGATGGTAATACGTTGCCGAACACAACGGTTTCGGCCGGAATATTTGAACTGGATTGGCGATGGTGGTGGCAGCGAAGAAATGAAAACCTGAGCCAGTATTTTTCGCGCAGGAATTTAAGGCCCATAGAAAGACTGGAGCTGACCACAGACCGCAACGGCCGCGCTGAGGCGGAAATTTCTGCAGGTAAACTCGATTGGGGACGCTACTTTGTGCAAGTCTCGGCATCGGGTTCGGCTCATTCGGCCGGACAGATTTTCTACACAGGCTGGGCCGGTACACGGGATGAACAGCCGGGCAGCCCGGTACGCCTCGCCCTTGAAACCGATCACCCCACCTATGCTCCGGGCGATGACATCACCCTGACTTTCCCCGGTAGTCTTCAGGGAAGAGCGCTAATAAGTATTGAAAACGGCACGGAGGTGCTTCAAACCCGCTGGGTTGAGACCCAACCGGGGATGAATGAAGTCCGCATACCGGCCACCGCGGAAATGAGCCCCAACGCGTATGTGAATGTGCACATCATTCAACCGCATGGTCAGCGTGATAACGACCTGCCGATTCGCATGTACGGCATCACACGCATCTATATTGAAGATCCGGACTCGCGGCTTCATCCGGTGATTTCTCTACCCGGTGAAATCAGGCCGGAAAGCGAAGTGCAGCTCGAAATAAGGGAAGAAAACGGCCGGGAAATGACCTACACCATTGCGATGGTGGATGAAGGACTACTTGACTTAACCAATTTTATCACTCCTGATCCTCACAGCCGTTTTTATGCAACCGAAGCGCTTGGAGTGCGAACGTTTGATGTGTATGATGATGTAGCCGGGAAGTTTGCGGGAAGCCTGAGCCGCATTTTAGCCATCGGCGGTGATCTTGAGCTTGAGCAGCAGCCGGATGATGCAGAGCAAACCCGTTTTAGGCCGATGGTGCGGTTTTCCGGGCCGCATACGCTTGAAAAGGGACAGACCCGTACTCACAACATCCAAATCCCTAATTACGCAGGCTCAGTCCGCACGATGGTGGTTGCGGGTCATGAGCGCGCTTTTGGTCGTGCCGAAAAACAGACGCCTGTCAGAAAACCACTCATGGTGCTTGGCACACTGCCGAGAGTTCTCGGTCCGGGAGAAGACGTAGTTTTGCCCGTTTCGGTTTTTGCGATGGATGAATCAGTCAGGGACGTTCAGGTGAATGTGACTGTAAGCGAGCAGTTTGAAGTCACAGATGCAGATGCCCGGCTTCAGTTTGAGCGGCCGGGAGATATGCTGTCGCGTTTTTCGCTTTCAGTGAAGGAGCAAACGGGCTGGGGTTCGGTCCGGATTGATGCCGTGAGTGGAGGGGAGTCGGCATCGGAGGAAATTGAAATTGAAATACGCAATCCGAACCCGCCGGTGGTCCGGGTTTTTGACCACACCATCGATCCGGGGGAAAGCGCTCAGTTTGATTTCATGCCGGCCGGATATGCCGGGAGCAATACCGGCGTGCTGGAGCTTTCATCCATCCCTCCGCTCGACCTTTCCCGGCATTTGAGTTTTTTGAACCGCTACCCTTACAGCAGTCTTGAGCACAGGATATCGTCGGTATTCCCGCTGCTTTTTCTGGATCGGTTAACCGGCGAAGGTCCGGATGCGCAGAATCAAAGGCGAATACATGACACTCTTTCCGAAATGGAGCGATACAGTCTGCAGTCAGGCGGTTTTGTGCTCTGGCGGGGACAAAGCGCGGCAAACGAGTGGGTGAGCAGTTACGCGCTGCATTTTATGACCGAAGCCGAACGTGCCGGTTATGCCGTACCGTCTTCGCTTAAGGAGGCGACCGTCCGTTTTCAGAGAAGAGCGGCGGGAAACTGGCGGGTCGATCCCGAAGCGCCTTCCCACTTCGATCTTATACAGGCCTACCGGCTCTATTCTTTGGCTTTAAGCGGAAATCCTGAAAACGGCGCGATGAACAGGCTCCGGGAGCGTTCCGGGCTTTCGATTCAGGCGCGATGGCGGCTGGCCGCTGCGTATTATTCGGCCGGTATGCCCGAGGCGGCGGAGCGGTTAATTCGGGGCGGGGAGGTTTCCGTTTCACCCTACACCGAGCACTACGGCACCTACGGATCGGAGCTGCGCGATAAGGCGATGATCCTTGAAACCCTGAGTTTGCTCGGACGACGTGAACAGGCGGCCCGGGTGATGCGGGATATTTCAGAGGGGCTTACCTCGGAAGGATGGAATCCTCCGCAGACGATCGCTTTTGCGCTGATCGGAGCGGCTCGTTTTGCAGAGATCGCGGAACTATCCGAAGAAGTTGATGTGAGGTATTCGGTAAGTTCTCTTGGAGAAGGCCGGGTTTCCGGAGTTGTGCCCGTCACCAGGATTCCGTACGAGATTCCCGGTGAAGAGCGGCAATTTGTGGAAATCGAGAACAGGGGGCAGGGGATGGTTTTTGCCCGTATAGTTCATGAGGGCCGGCAGCTTACCGATACGCACGAGGCGGAGTCGTCCGGGCTTTTCATGCAGCTGCGATATCTCTGGCCGAACGGAGAGGAAGTTGATCCGGGAGAAATCCGGCAGGGTAATGATCTTATTGCAGAAGTGACGATTACGAATCCCGGAACATTTGGTGATTACAGGGAGCTGGCGCTCACCCAGATATTTCCTTCGGGATGGCAAATTGATAATACTCGTCTGGATGATCTCGCCTTCGCTGAGCCTGGTACAACCGGCAAGCATCAGGATGTTCGGGATGACAGGGTGCTCACCTATTTCGATTTAAGAGCCGGTGGATCGGCGGTTTTTCGCACGCGCGTTACTGCAACCTGGGAAGGGCGTTTTTTCTTGCCGCCGGTGCAGGTCCGGGCACTTTACGACAGTAGTATATTTGCCCGAACAAGTGGGCGCTGGGTAGAGGTTGTGCGGCCCTGAAATAACAATTATGAACTCCATAGAAGGATTTGACCTATGAATAAATTCACCTTTGCTCTTATTAATGAAACCGGCCGGTATTTTGAAGAAGAAATGGCATTTACCGATGAAACTGTAATCGGTGATTTGTTTGATGATGTGTTCGGAGAGCCTGAGTGGATGCAGGTGCTGATGCAGCTTCAGATGCTTTATGCGATCAACGTTCCCGATGAACTTGCCGGAGATTACTCCCTGACGCTCGGCGAACTGTCATCGGAACTGGCCGGGTTACCTGCGCTTCCTGATAATCAATACCCTGAATTTCTGGATGCGTGCATCACCATAATGGAAGCCTGGACGATCTATAAAGATCAGGCGGCGGGCTCTTCGGATGAACAGGAACTGAAATCCTTTGAACGGGAGTTTGAAACGGCTGTACGAGAGCCGTATAAGCTTATAGACACTCTTTTTGAGTCACATCAGGGGTGAAGGCTGCATGTTGCAAGTTGGGTTCAAAACAATTCTGAATTGTTCAATTTTGCCATCCAAAAGCTCCCATCCTTACCAAGGAGGGGTGGCAGCCGAAGGCTGACGGGGTGGTTTCGGAGCGCCTAAGTTTCCACGAAATGTGTTTTGGTCGTGAAGCAACTCTGAGGCGAAAACAACCTCCCGTCAACCCCTCCGCCCGCTTCGCGGCTACCTCCCCTTTGCCGGGGAGGAGTTTTTGGGAAACCCTAAGTTCTTGTTTTTATGGTTCCGATTTCAGGATCTGTGATGTTTAGGCTCCGTAATTCGGGCTTACTCAGATACATTCTAAATACAGTAATATCATGTAGATGATATCTATTTTTATTGATATTAATGCAGGGTTTTTGTAGATTATTTAAAATTAATCTGCATATGATCGAATATACCTCTCAGTATCAAACCCAGTTCGAAGAGTTTTCCAATTTAACTCAGCTCACCCTCAATCCCAACAATCGCTGGATTCAACTTGGGTATTTATTGCCCTGGGATCGGATGGTCAGTGTTTATGTCAAAAAGTTTTCCACCGGTATGGGAGCTCGAGCCATTGATCCCCGCCAGGTTATCGGAGCTTTTATTATCAAACATAAACTCTCCCTGAGTGATCAGGAAACCATTCAATCCATCAGCGAGAACCCCTACATGCAGTTTTTTCTGGGGTTGCGGGTCTTCCATCCCGACCCGTTGTTCTCGCCCTCGCTGTTCGTTGAGTTCCGTAAAAAACTGGGCGAACAGACCTTTGGGGAGTTTTCCCACATGCTGATCACCTTTGGTCAGCCCGAACAGCAGCAGATCGTACAAGACGAACCTTGCCCATCGGAAAATACGCCAAAGCGGGGCAAACTTAAGATCGATGCTTCGGTCAGCGATCAGTATATTCGGTACCCCAACGACGTTTCCCTGGTTAATGAAGCACGAGTCAAAACCGAGGTGATCATCGATATGCTCTTCGAGTTGCTCCGGGACAAGATGCCGGTAAAACCCCGTACCTATCGCCGTCAGGCTCATAAGAGGTATCTGGCTGAGGCCAAGAAAAAATCATCTTCTGCTGCCGAGCGGCGTAAGACCTTACGGTATCTGCTCAACTGCGTGGAGCGCAACCTTGGCCATATCAATACCATGCTGGATATGACGGGTGAGTCCGGTTTTCCCCTGGAGCACAAATATCAGCGTCAGTTGTGGATTATTCATACCCTTTATACCCAGCAACGTGGTTTGTACGACAAGCGGGAAACGCGGTGCGACGATCGTATTGTAAGCATTTCACAGCCGCATGTACGCCCGATTGTACGGGGCAAAAAGGGAAAACGTGTGGAGTTTGGAGCCAAGTTGGGTTTGTCGTTGTTCGATGGATATTTGACTCATCAAACCGTAAGCTGGGATGCCTACAACGAGTCATCAGACCTCAAAAAGCAAGCCGAAGCGTACCGGCTGCTGACGGGAGCCTACCCCGAATTGATTCAGTGCGATAAGATTTATCACACCAACACAAACCGCACCTGGTGTCGGGAGAACGGCATTCGAATAACCGCCACACCCAAAGGACCAAAACCCGAACTTACTGCCTACCAAAAGAGAAAAAAACGTAAAGAGCACAACGAACGTAATCATATTGAGGGACGTATTGGAAATGCCAAACAAGCCCTGACCTTAAATCAAATAAAGGCCAAACTCCAGAAAACATCTGAAACCTGGATTGCCGCGACCTTGTTCGTACTGAATCTTTCGGCCTTCGCAGCTAAAGCAGGCGTGACTTTTTGAGCAAGCCCTAATTCGTTTCCAGTCAAACTAATTCTGAATTATAGCATTCTGCATTCTGAATCATTGGTGTCCGGTTAAAACCAGCGAATCCATCGAAGATGCCGAATAGATTTTTTTTGCCGGTATCTTTTTAGTAAACCTATTTCAAACCCCCATTGGTTTGATGTAGTCTTGTAATTCCGATGTCGAAATACCCTTCTTTTACCTTTTGTGCGGACAAAAGGTAACCAAAAACCGCCGGCTGGAAAAAATGGCTAAACCCC
>PXDL01000032.1 GCA_003566395.1 Balneolia bacterium
AACGACCGGCTGTCAGGCCGAGGCAGGGGCAGACGGAAAATGTTTTGCACGTTTTGCTCCGTAGAGCTGCACCAGCATTCTTTTCGATGCTGGAACGCGGGTCATGTTCCGGTACTGCACTATCACAAAACAGAAAAAAAGCTTCGCCTTATCAGAGAGCCTTCCGTTGCGCTTGGCATGAGCAAAGGAGCATCATTCACACCGGTTTCTTCCTCGGCCGAAGCGGGAGACTACCTGATTTTGTATTCCGACGGATTAATCGAAACGCGCAACGAGAACGGCAAAATCCGGACCCAAGACGAATTTAATGAGCTTGTGACAAACGTTTGCTCTCAACATAGCGATGCCGATGAAACAGCCCGTGAAATCCTCAAGCAGGTAATCAGTGCCGACCACAGTCCTGTTCCGGAAGACGATCTTACCGTAATCGTGGTGAAATTCACCTGAGCCGTAAAAGATTTAGTTTATTAAAAAGGCAGGTCGTCTTCGTCCTGAATCGGAAGATCATCTTCGCCGGGTAACGGAATTTCATCACCGGACGAAGAATCCGCCGTGCCTGAACCTCCGGTTTCAATTTTCCATGCCTTTACGTCGGTGTACCAGCGGCCGTTGTATTCGCGGGATTCTACGTCAAAAAAGACTTTCAGATCTTGTCCGGGCTGAAGCCCCTGAAGCATATTGGCCTTATCTCCCCAAAGTGAACAGCAGATTTTTTTGGGATAATTGTCGTTTGTTTCTACGATGAAATCCTGTTTCTGCCACGGGCCGTTTCGCCCCTGACCACTCTGAACAGGAAGTATTTGCCTCAACGTTGCCGTGAGTTCAAGTGACATAAGTACTTATTGTAGTATTAGGATGAATAAGATTGAGGACGGTGACCCTCATTAGAAAAGGCCTCAATCCGGTTAATAATTTACGTATCGTCGGACGATATTTTCGCCTCGGGATCAGAAATAAAGGTTCGGGCCATCGCTTCAAACTGATAGATAAATCTGCGTTGGTCCCAACGGGGAGCAAACTGACCGTATTCCATCATATAAAGACGGCGGTTTTCCGCATCATACATAGTGTAATTCACGAACGGACCACCCATGAGATCGTTTTCCATGGTCCATTGTCCCCGGGATTCATAAGCCTGCATATCGTTAATAGTCATAAAACGCTGTTCGTAAGGTTCACGAAATTCGGTACGCACAAATTTGTCATCGGAGCCGCCTCTGATATATTCGCGATTCAGCTTTTCCCTTTTTTCAGTAATCCAGTCGCGGTCTATTTCATCAAAATCCACGTCATCTTCCCACCAAACCCATATCCAGCGGTCGTTATCGGCAAGGTAACGGCGAAGGGAAAGGAAGTTCAGGGTGTCGATTCCCACGCGATAATCGTGTTGAATGCGGAATGTCCAGCCGTGGTCGGCCAGAATTTCTTTTGATAAATCAACCTGCTCTGCCCTTCTGTAAACATAACGCTTCCAGCGCTCGAGTTCCACACCGTGAAGCTGAGAGACAAGCTCGCGCTCGTTACGGAGAATTCGCTCAGCCAGTTCTTCGTCTGAAGGAGCACTAAGGATCATCAAAAACTGATCCCGGGACCAGACATCGTGCTGGGTGTATTTAAAACTACGGCCTTCACGAACACTCTGCCTCACATTTTCAGAAAGCAGTGAGCGCATAAATGTTCCCACATTCGTGTCGTCGTCGATAGGTGAAACAACAACCACGTTCTTGTGCCGCTGAATTGTTTCAAGGTCCTGATTGGTACGCAGGTCCCGGAAAATTAAATCGAAACGGGGTTCGGGCCGGGGCATAGTCAGGATGGGAAATCCAAGGGTGTTGCGAAGGGCATCAGCCGTTTCGGAACCAACCATTGAGGAGTCCATCACCACAATAATTTCGCTGTGCCCGCCGATAGAACCCGGACGGTAATCTCCTTCACAAGCAATTAAAAACAACGAAAAAAGCAGGGCGGGAATCAGGAATAAACGCGTTTTCATAACGAGCGTATAGAGTTCGGTAAAAAAGAATGTACAGAAGAATTTGACAAGCCGGAGAATTTCAAAGGCTTTTTAAAGTATATTTCTGATGGATAAAACTCAACATTCAGAATTTTAGTACATGCCTGAATCGAGAAACTCCTAATTGCCGTATTTCAGGGTTTTCACAAACTGAAAATGTTGTTTTTTCCAGTCGCTGTGCCCTTCAAGTTTACGGATATTGTTAATCAACGCGCTTCCTACCACAAAACCGTCTGCTCTTTCAGAAATTCGAACGGCATCCTCATGCGAGCTTATACCAAAACCGATCAATACCGGATTTTTGGTGATGTTTTTGTTCACACGCTCAATAAACCGTTTTACCGATTCATCCACTTCATCACCGGTGCGAGCGCCGGTAACGCCGGTAACGGAAACACAATAGACAAACCCGCCTGAGCGCTCATCAACAAGCTTCATCCGTTCGTCGCTACTGTTCGGTGCAACCAAGTAAATGAGTGGAATACCATGTTTCTCCGACGCCTCTTGTATCAAGCCGGATTCTTCCACCGGAACATCCGGAAGAATCAGCCCGTCGATGCCGGCTTCAGCCCCCCTGCTGAAAAACCGATCTATTCCGTAATGCATCACCGGATTGACATAGCCCATGAGTACAACCGGTATGGATGAAGTCTTGCGAAGTTCTATCACCATGTCAAATATATGATCCATGGTGATGCCTGCCCGGATAGCAACTTCGCTGGAATATTGAATAGTCGGCCCGTCGGCAAGCGGATCGCTGAACGGCATCCCCAGCTCAATGATATCTGCTCCGTTTTTCTCGTATCCGAGAATAAGATCAACGGTGTCCTCAGGCGCAGGAAAGCCGGCGGTGATGAACAAATTCATAATCTTTTTTCCGGCCGAGCGCTCAAAAACCTGCTTCATTCGGGCGCTGATTTTGGTTGTCTGCTTCAAAACGTGTGTTTTCGTAGGTGTGGAATCAAGACTCATTGCCATAAAAATATTCTGAAATCGTTCCCATGTCTTTGTCTCCGCGACCTGAACAATTCACCACCACAAACTCATCTTTGGAAAGCTGCGGCATCAGTTTATCAAGCCAGGCGATGGCATGAGCGGTTTCAATGGCCGGGATAATGCCTTCAAGGCGGGAACACTGCTTCACGGCTTTCATAGCCTCGTGGTCGTCAACGGAGTGATAACTCACGCGGCCGGTATCGAAAAGATGCGCATGTTCGGGTCCCACTCCGGGGTAATCAAGGCCGGCGCTGATGGAGTGAGCAAGGGCAATCTGGCCCTGTTCGGTTTGGAGCAAAAAGCTCAGAGAACCATGCAGCACGCCCGGCTGTCCCTTTGCAAAAGTAGCGGCCGTTCGCTGCGTTGCCGCGCCCTCACCTCCTGCTTCCAGTCCTATAAGTTTTACCTCCGGTTTGTCGATAAAACGATGAAAAATACCGATGGCATTAGACCCGCCGCCCACACAGGCCAGGATATAATCCGGATTACGCCCTTCCAGCTCATGACACTGTGATTCAGTCTCCAGCCCGATCACATCATGAAAATCTCGGACCATCAACGGATACGGATGCGGTCCCACCGCCGAACCGATGATATAAAAAGTATCCTCCACATTGGTAACCCAGTCACGGATCGCTTCATTTGTGGCATCTTTAAGCGTTTTCGAGCCGCTTTCCACAGACCTGACTTCAGCTCCGAGCAGCCGCATACGATCCACATTGAGTTTTTGGCGGCGCATATCTTCTGCCCCCATATACACGATACAGGGGAGTCCGAAACGGGCGCAAACGGTAGCCGTTGCCACGCCATGCTGTCCTGCTCCGGTTTCTGCTATGATGCGCTTCTTCCCCATACGCATGGCAAGGAGCACCTGACCCACAGTGTTGTTGATTTTGTGCGCACCTGTATGGCACAAATCTTCGCGCTTAAAATAAATGCGACCGGTACCGTAGAAATCGGTCATGCGCTCGTTGAAGGTCATCGGCGTAGGCCTGCCAACGTATTCACGCAAATGCTTCATGCGTTCTTCCCGGAACGCCGGATCGCTTTTTGCAATCTGATAATGCTTCTCAAGTTCTTCAAGAGCGGGAATAAGAATTTCGGGCACAAACTTCCCGCCGAACCTTCCGAAATATCCCCGCCCGTCGGGAAACAGATATCCGGGGTTGTCCTGTTTGTGTTGCTTCAGTAAACTATCCACAAGAAAAAAGAATTTTTAAGCTGACTACGCACGGAGCCGGAATAAGCGGAATGTACACACGTGCCGGTGAATTCTGCATCATAATACAACGCCCGGGCCGGGCTGGAAATAAACCGTTAAAATAAAGAAGTACAGGCCCCGGTTAAAGCCTCAATATGCTTCCGGATAAACTTTGTGAGAATCAATATTCCGGATGCGTTATTTGATCAGGGCGAAAATCATCGCATCTTTAAATGAAGGTCTGAGATTTTAACAAACACGAAAACATGAAATACGTTCCGAAAGAAATATCCGTACTCAGCAAAGAAAAAGAACTGCGCATCAGCTGGCAGGACGGGCATGACAGCAGGTATCCTTTCGGAGGGCTGCGCAACAACTGCCCGTGCGTGTTCTGCCAGGGCGGACACGGAAGCATGGGTAAGCCGATGGACCCTATAAAGTTTCTCGCAGATACACCTGAACGCCTTGGGCTGAAGAATGTTAAGCCGTCAGGTAATTACGCTTTGCATCTGTTTTGGAGCGACGGACACTCAACCGGAATTTACCGCTATGAATATCTCAGGGACGGCTGCCCGGTGGAAGCCGGCGTGCTCGAAGCCGAGACCGGATAACATTAAAACCTCAGGTTTTTTCGGGTATTTGGATGTGCTCCAGCGAAGCCGAAATTCTCGACACCGACTCACGTATCATCTGCTCAGGCCTTGCATAGCAGAGCCTGAACCATCCCGGCTCCGCCCCGTGAAACACCTGGCCCGGCGAAATATTTACCTTCGCATTTTCCAAAATATGCTGATAGAGCTCCATTTCAGCTTCGGCACTTGCAGAACTCAGATAGCGGGACAAGTCGAGCCAGGCAAAGAAACCGGCGTTATTCGGCTCGGCGTGAATTCCTTTTTCGGACAGCACCTGATGACACACCCCGGAAGCCTGCGCCAGTCTCTTACTGTTTTCTTCAAAAAAGTGATTCAGCCATGCTTTGCCGGCAAGCAGATTACTTAGAATTTTCTGGGTGGCATTCGACACCGGCATAAAATAGGCCAGCTCCTGTACCGCTTTTAGCAGCTTTTCCTGCCTTGTAAATAGCATTCCCGTTTTGAATCCGGAGAGGCCGAAATCTTTGGCGAATCCGTACACAATATGATAGTCGATTCCGGCTTCTTCCGACATGCCGGCAAGAGAAATATACCGGTCGCCAAATACCGATTTGGCATAAAGTTCGTCTGAAATGAGCTGAAGTTTGTGTTCCCTGGCAAAGGCAACGATCATCTCGAGGGTTTTCCGGTCATAGACACGGCCAAGCGGATTGTTCGGGTTGGTAATAAGAATACCCCGAACTTTTATAGTTCGTCTGCCCGCCTGAAGCAAAGCTTGCTGCAGCACTTCAAGCGTAAGCTTATGACCGTTTTCAGGACTGGTAAAGGCCGGTACAGGCTCAACCTGAACACGCGTCTTAAGGTCATGATCAAAGCCGGCGTAATAAGGCGCAGGAATGATGATTCCGTCTCCCGGCTCACACAGCGCATAGACCAGCATATCAATAATGGATGAACTGCCTGATGCAACGGCAAGTTCACCGGCTGAAACCAAAACGCCCGTCATTTCGGACAAATACCCGGAAAGCAGCTCCCTGAATGCTTCCATTCCATGAAGTTCGGCATAATGAGTGTGATGCTCCTGAATTCCGGGTGAAGCATTCAGTCTGGGTTCAAGCAGATCGAAAACAAGGTGATTTTCAGCTGTTCCAAGGTTGATGTAACCGTCCGGGTTTTCAGGACTCCATGGGTTTTGGGCGCACAAAAAATGTGCCCGTACGAGCGGCTGCTGATGCTCAAGTAATCTTTGGCCTCGTTTGGAAATATACATGGCAGATTTGCTCCTGTTGATGATTAATTCTGGTTATCAGGCGTGAAGTAAACCGGGGTTTGCTCCCAGCCCGAGTGAAGCATCAATTACGGCTCCGCGCATCACCGAAGATTCCGGTCGGCACAGGTAGCGTATAACGCGTGCAATCTCAAGTGGTGAAATCAGCCGGCGGCCGGGAAGCTTGTTAATTACGGCTTTCCGGTCTTCATCGGTAAGATGGTCAAGCGTGGAGGCTCCGAACATGGGGGTTTCAACAGCACCGGGGCAAATGGCAAACACATCAACCGGATCGAAGGAAAGCTCGGCGGCAAGCTGGCGCGTCATAAACGCCACGGCGGCTTTGCTCATACCGTCTGCGGTAGTAAAATTCGGAAACTGGGTGATGCCGCCACCTACCGAGCTCACGTTTACTATGGTGCCACCTTTCTTTTTCATTCCGGGAAGCAGTTTCCTGATCAGCCAAAGGGGTGAAACAGCGTTTACAAGCATCATCTGCTTGTCCTGCTCATAGGGATCGTCGCTAAGCTTTTTCACCGTTGCCGAACCTACCCCGGCATTGTTGATTAAAATATCTACACCTCCGGGCATCTGTGCCGTCAGTTCGTCCAGAGAATCGCGAGAGCCGGCATCCCAGTAGAGGGCCGAGACAGATCCGCCTTTTCGGCCCTGAAGTTCATCTATCAAAGCTGTTGCTTTTTCTTTGCCGCTTCGATAGGTGAAATAAACACGGAAGCCGTCATCATAAAAAAGCTTTACCGTTTCGGCTCCGATCCCACTCGAACCACCTGTTATTAGTACCGTTTTCGACATATAATGACTGTTAGTTGAAGGTGCAGATTCGGGCGTTTAGTCGTCCTCGAACCTGATCATGCTTGCAAGCAGGCCTTTCATATCGCCGTGCTTTGAGTAATAGTCGTCCTGACTCCTGTGAATAACCTCATAGGCCTCCTCCCTGTCGTAGGTATGGGTTATTTCGCAGGTGGTGCTTTCTGAATCTCCGGGAATCTGTTTGTAGGTGAGGAAATAATGGCGGAGTCTGTCCACCACAATGGGCGGTACATCTTCAATATTATTGTATTTACCATACACGAGATCACCCTTCAGCACCGCGATAATCTTGTCGTCGGCTTCGTCTCCGTCAATCATTCGAAATCCACCGATGGGGCGGCACTGAAGCAAAATATTTCCGTGTGTGATCTGTTTTTCGGAAAGAATACAGATATCGAGCGGGTCGCCGTCCCCTTCCACCTTACGACCGCTTTTTTCCTCACAATAGGCGGCTATCGATTCACCGCAATACGTTTGAGGAATAAACCCATAGAGAGCAGGACAAACATTGGAAAAGCGCTGCGGACGATCGACCTGGAGAAATCCGGTATCTTTATCCACCTCGTATTTCACCGTGTCGGTGGGCACGATTTCAATAAATGAAGTAACGATTTCGGGCGCATCGTCTCCGATAGGCACCCCGTGCCAGGGGTGAGATTTTAAAAGTAACCCAAGCAGCTTCCACAATTTTTCAGATGATTCAAAACTCATAGCTTATTACAATGTATAGGTTGCATGTTGGTGATAATATTGGCTCCGACCTGTTAGCTCGGAAAAGTCAAATCCGCTTCCAGGTGGCTGAATTCACCTTCCTGAAAACAAACTTATGATGACGGCTCACAATCCGTCACCTCTCATAAAAGCAAGGTACGTGCAGTCTGATGCTGTTTTGATGAAAAGGAGCGTGGTAATTGATGAAATGTAAGCATTTCACAAATAAATAATCTGATGAGCCTTCAAATAGTCAAAGGGAGACGTCTCGGCCTGTTCGGTAAGCATTTGAATGAGCGAAGGACCGTATTTTGCAGCCACCCAGGTCCAGGCAAGCGTTCGCTCCTGCAGTACACCGTCGGGAAATAAGGACGCTTGAATGCGGCTCAGCCGGGCCATTTGTACCGCTTCCTTCTTTTTCACCGCCCTTACAACTTTATCCCTGAGACTTTCCAGTTCGTTCTGCATGCGTACCGTTGTGCTTTTCAGCGAGGTATCCAAAGACGCTTCAAGGCCGTCGAAATGTGTGCGTTTTGCCTTCGCCAGGGCCTCCATTTCGCCTTTCCAGTTTTCAAAAAGGGTATCGAGATCGTACCCGTTCTCCGACTCAGCCCAGGTGCGGTGCAGATGCGCATCACTGTTTTTGTAATCTGTGAATGAGAACTCAAAGTTAGTCATCGCTTCCCGTATATGCGGTTCGCAAAATGTGGCGCTCAACCGGGGGAGCATCAGGGGCATTTGAAGTCCGAAAAACGTAAACAACGGCTTCATTTGTGCGTGATAGGCAATTTCAGCCGCCCCGCCGAAGTAAGCCAGATTAGGCAACAAATACTGTTGAAGCAACGGCCTGATG
>PXDL01000492.1 GCA_003566395.1 Balneolia bacterium
AAATGCATTATCGAATACAATGATGGTTGGCTGAGACTGTCCCTGTTCAAGACCGTTTGAGTTCAGATTGATGAAATTCTCGGTTAAACTTGATCCTGAAACACTCAAATCGCTCTGGCTGATATTACTTCCGAACTGGAACCCAAAGCCGTTACGGTATCCGGCACCAAAAGCACGAAGTACAATGGTTGCCTTGATTTCATCAACAAAGTTCATACTGTTGGAGGTCACTTCGAATTGGTAATCTATGACCATGTCGTTGAAGTCAAAGTCACCTTTTGCCGGCCAGAGATCTTCAAACGCAACTGTTCCAAATCCGGTGGCAGGAAATTTGTTAACGATTTCACTTGTTTCCACAATGATGGTTACGGTAGATGTATTCGATGCGAAACCGTCTTCATCACGCACAAAATATTGAATAGGTGTGGGCTGACCGTTAAATCCGGATTCAGGAGTGAAGGTAATTTCTCCCGTGGTAGTATTTACCGACCAGGTGCCTTCACCCGACACTTCAAAAGATTGACCCGGTCCACCGGAACCAACTATTTTCACTGTTGAAGGATCAATAGCAGCATCTTTTCCTAAATCATTAGCCAAAACATCTACTGTAACGGTTTCACCGGGATCGGCTGTCTTCATGTCATCTTCAGTTACGGGCGGTTCATGCGAGAATACTTCAACCCAGGATCCGACAGGCTCTGGATTTGTATCGATAATCGTGTGGTTATCTGACTCAAAACGTCCACCTGATATGGGATTGGAAAATATTATTCTGTCGAAAGCTAATGCTTCCGAAGCCACGAAGTGCAAAAAGGCATAAGGCTCTTTGGCATTTTCTCCGGTTCCGGGTTTTCCGTAGTAATCTAAAGTGTTATATATATCGCCATTTATTGCCTGAACCGTAGCATTTGTTGTATTTGGCAGAAGGTCTACAACATCGTTAGTAGTAAATACCCCAAGTGATCTTCCATTAGCGAAGATTTCAACGCTATTAAGACGGTCACCTGCCGGCCATGCAAATCCGAAATAGGTCACATGTTCATCAAACTTTAGTTCTACCTGACCGGTAGAACCGATGGACAGGAAGTTTCCTGTTCCGGCTCCAAACTGGTTATCAGGTTGTATTCTTGAATTATTTAACTGTAGATAGTGCCCAATGGGAGAATCATATCCTGAAGGTGGCATTGCCCAATTCGTTAAAAAGGGCTCTGTCGCAGGTGGGTTGAATGACGCGAAACTTTCTACCGTCTTGGTCCCGTTGGCAATATCGGAAGTCATTTGGCCAGGTTTACTTGCATATACCCGCAAGGTTTCCTGAGTTTGTGCGTAAGCAGCACCGCTCAATATTCCAATCAACATAAACACAGCCAAGGCAAAAACGGAAGCTAATCCCACTTTCTTAAAGCCGTTTGTTTTTTGAGGTAACTTTTTGATTTCCATAGTATCAGATGTTTAATATTACATCGTAAGATATTAGCTTGTTAATGGCTTTTTATCAGGGGGTAAACGAATGCACGAAGTTTGAACGAGTCGCATTAACTCGTACTTCTTTCCCTTTATATACAACCTTCAGGTCGTTTTTATAAGCTGGAATCGTGAGTTTGAAAGAGTACTCTTGATCCTCAATCAGATTGGCCTGGTGAAGCAACGATCCATCATCAGACATAATCTGAACACGAGCTGTTGAGTAGCCCGTCAGTCTGAAATTAATATCCCGGGTGGTCTTCCAGTCGAAACCTGCCGGTATATTAAGATCTTCCATTCCCTCTATATTGTTTTGACTGCTTGAGGATGAGTTGCTTGGTGCATCACATCCGAATAAAAGAAAGCTTACTGAAACAGCCAAAATGATGATACCGGAACTAAAATTTCTCATAACATGCCTTACTTTTGTTAGTTGGAATATGGGTAGCGTAATTTGCGGACTTACATATGTTAAATGTAAATTCTTTCGATGAACAGCCTTCAATTTTCGATTAAGCCTTATCCCCTTAAAAAAACTTAATGATACTTCCGGCTATCTTATCGGGCCGGGTGTCTTATAACCCGGCCCGGATAATTAATTCGCTACAGGTCTTCTACTCAGGGTGCGGTGTAAATTTTGCTGTTGTCCCTGTAATCCGGATTGTCAACGCTGAACCAATCCGGGAATAACGTTCCGCCACTTTGTGCCCAATCTTTGAACTTCAGATATGCTTCGAGTATATCTGTTTTTTCTGTGGGATAATCAAAGCTCTCAATGATATTGATAGCCCAGGGCAGATTGTTTTCAGATACATACCAACGGTTTGCAGACGGATCGGAATCATCATCACGTGTGCCGAAATAACTCATATCTGCAAGGTCGGTCGGAGCATTACCGGGAAGGTGAACTTCACGTCCGCGCTCGCGATCTACAATAATGAATGGCTTGAAGTCTGCAATACTAAGATCACTGAAGCTGTAGCTTCCACCGGTAAATTCTATATTTATGGTGAAAGTGGCCGGCGCTACGTAGGGAGCATTCGGATCGGTATTTACGCCGATTCCAGATCCGGGATGCTGCATCTCATTGTATGCGTTATCAAACACGATGATCGTAGGCAGGGCCTGACCGGCTTCAGTTCCGTTGGAATTCAGTGTAATGTAGTTTTCTGTCAGGCTTGAACCGCTTACACTGATATCTCCAGGCTGAATTCCGCCGGTTAGCTGAAATCCAAATCCGTTACGGAAACCGGCTCCGAAAGCGCGTAGTTCAAATGTTGCTTCTACGCTCTGAACAATGTTTGCATTGTTTGAAGTAACTTCAAACTGGTAATCGATTACCACGTCGTTGAAATCGAAGTCTCCTTTGGATGGCCACAGATCTTCATACGCGAGGGTTCCAGGACCGGCCGCCGGATATTTATTGATGACTTCACCATCGCCGCATCCCGTACCTGCACACAAGAGAAAATCTTCAAAATCCGACTTCGAAAATTCAACGATATCAGTGTCCGGTCCGGCTTTTGTGGATACTTTTTGATCCTGAAGCTCGGTAAGGGTGTAAGTAACCACAAACGAGCCTGCCTGTCCGTCACCTATACCGCTGATTCCATCAACTTTTATACCGTCGAAAGGAATCTGTGACCCAAGATTTCCGGTTTCAATCTGACCGAATGTAAATCCACCTACCACATCGCCTACGCTGATGTTCGAATAGGTTCCGTCTGCGGCTTGAATAGCATAGTTACTTAGTTCATTACAATCAGAGTCGCAACCATCGTGTTCGAGTCGGAGCTTAATTTCAAATCCGCCGTCGCAGTCTTCTACAACACTTTCAATAGTTGTGGTAAATCCCTGACCGTGATTTTTGGTTAGTTCACAGCTTGTTTGTCCCTGCGCCTCAGCTGAAGCGGCAAACATGATCAACAAAGCAGTTGTTACAGTTGCTAAAATTTTCATAGTATTTTTCATCTTCTTTATTCCCCTTGTTTAACTTGGATATGTTCAGGAGCCCTGTGACTCGAACGTGTGAGCGATTACAGAACGGTTCAGGTTGAAATCTTTTTGCTGTCCCCTGTAAACCACGGTAATATGGTCCATGTATGCAGGTACCGTTAGCTTAAACGAGTACTCGCCGTTTTCAATCAGATTTGCCCGGTGATACTCGGTACCGTTCTGTGAAATGAAGCGCACAGAACCTGTCTGATATCCCCTCAGCTTGAATGTTATATCTTTTTGAGTCTTCCAGTCGAAATTGGCCGGAATATTAAGGTCTTCCATTGAGTTTATAGTGTTCTGGCTCTCTCCACCCGATTTGCTCGGAGCGTCGCAGGCTGTCAGGTACACAAATGAAAGAAGTATAACTGTGAATGCTTTTAAGTATGATGTTTTCATAATATGCTTGGATTAGTTCAAGAATTCGATGCTAATTTAATTTTATATATAATTGTTGAACCCCATCTTTAGACAGACTACCCCTAAATTTCGATGAATAAGCAAACTTGCCGATGAATAATTGATTTTCTTCGACGAATTTGAACTAAGTGTTCACAAATCCAGTCACATTCCTCTAACTTCATGTTTACCCTGACAAAGCTTCACGCAGAAAACGTGCGGTGTGGCTTTGTTCATTCGCAGACACTTCTTCCGGTGTACCCGTGGCAACAACAAGTCCGCCTCCGTATCCACCTTCCGGGCCGATATCAATGACCCAATCGGCACTTTTAATAACATCAAGGTTGTGCTCTATTATAATAACGGAATTACCGTTTTCGATCAAACGGTTGAAGCTTAGTAACAGACGGGCTACATCGTCAAAATGGAGCCCGGTTGTTGGTTCATCAAAAAAGTACAGCGTATGACCCGAAGTATTTAACGACAGAAAGCGAGCCAGTTTTACGCGCTGTGCTTCTCCACCGCTCAGGGTGGTTCCGCTTTGCCCGAGCCGCAGATAACCCAGGCCAACATCTTCCATTACCTGCAGTTTGCCTGTTATGGAAGGCTCATCCACAAAAAATTCGAGCGCCTCGGAAATTGACATTTCAAGAACATCGTGAATATTCTTCCCGCGATATTCTACGGTGAGCAGGTCTTTCCGGTAGCGTTTACCTCCACAGGCCTCGCACGGCAGTTCTATATCCGCAAGAAACTGCATTTCGATGGTTTGGACCCCTTCACCCTGACACCCCTCGCAGCGCCCGCCCGGTTTGTTAAATGAAAAATCACCGGCTTTGAACCCCATTATGCGTCCCTGTCTGGTATTTGCGAATACATCACGTATTCCATCAAACGCTTTCGTGTAAGTGGCCGGATTCGACCGCGACGATCTGCCGATCGGACTTTGATCCACCATCTCCACCCGATCAATCTGCTGAACGCCTTCAAGTTTTTTGTATCGCCCTACGTTGCCGCTGTAACTGCCCAGTTCTTTCTGAAGGCCGGCATATAAGGTATGATGCGCAAGGGTCGATTTTCCCGAACCGCTTACTCCCGTGATACAGGTGAGTATATCCAGCGGGAAATCCACATCAATCCGTTTCAGGTTATGCTCGGCGGCGCCTTTCAGTTTTATGAAACGATCAGCTTTTCTGCGCTTTGCCGGTACCGGAATTTCATTTTTGTGGCTCAGATACCTACCCGTTAGCGTTTTGGATATCTTCAGTTCATCGAAGGTTCCGGTAAAAACCACTTCACCTCCATGCACCCCCGCAAATGGACCGATATCTATGATGTTATCGGCGGCTTTCATCATTTCGGGATCGTGCTCCACTACCAGCACGGTGTTGCCTATATCCCGCAGAGACTTTAGAATAGTTATCAACCGCTTATTATCGCGCGGATGCAGGCCGATGGTCGGTTCATCAAGTACATATAAACTCCCGATCAGCGAACTTCCCAGCGCATTGGCAAGACTGATTCGCTGTGCTTCGCCCCCGCTCAGGGTATTCGTCAACCGATCCAGGGTGATGTATTCCAGACCTACATCATTGAGGTACTTGAGCCGTTTCCGGATTTCATACATAATCTGACCTGCCACGCCTTCTTCATATTCGGTCAGCTCCAGCTTGTCGAAAAACTCATGAGCATGAGCAATGGTCATCTCGCACACTTCACCAATATGAAGCCCGCCCACTTTTACGTTCAGTGCATCCTTACGGACCCGAAACCCTTCACACTCCGGGCAGCGGCTGTAACCTCTGTACCGCGCATAAAAAATGCGCATGTGCATCTTGTAGAACTCATCTTTGATCTTCTCAAAAAATCGCCAGACACCGTCGAATTCTTCTTTTCCGTGCCAGATGAGATGCTGCACATCGCGCGGTAATTGTCTGTACGGAGTATCGATCGGCAGGCTGTGGCGTGCGCAAACCTGAATTAAGTCTTTAAGATTTTCCGAAAACCGAGGACTGTTGAACGGAGCCACCACCCCGCCCCGGATAGTCTCGTCCGGGTCCGGAATCACCTTATCTTCATCGATACCCGTAACCTTGCCAAACCCTTCCCACCTGGTGCAGGCGCCAAACGGATTGTTAAATGAAAACATCTGGGGGGTAGGCTCTTCAAATGTAATACCGTCGAGTTCAAAACGGTCGGAAAAAACCATTTCATCGCCTTTGTGAATTCGTATGTAACACGCCCCGAGGCCTTCACGAAATGCCGTCTCCACCGAATCGGCTATGCGTGTGCGCATTTCCTTGTCGTCTTTTAATGCGAGCCGGTCCACCAGCACACGGTGTGAATTACGCTTTATTTGCTGCGGCTTCACTTCCTCTCTGTTCAGGTCGATTAGCTTTTCGTCGGCCGTCAGAATTCGTGAAAATCCTTTTCCTTTCAGGACTTCGAGCTCGTCTTTCACCTTTTGATCTCTCTCAGGAATACCGAATAGCACGTAAAACCGGGTGCCTTCTTCCAGCTCCCCGAACAGATAATCGATTACTGTGTACGGATTTTCTTTAAGCACCTGCCGCCCCGAAACCGGTGACATGGTCTTCCCGATACGGGCAAATAACAAGCGGCAATAATCATACAATTCTGTTGTAGTACCGACTGTCGAACGCGGGTTTGAAGTCGTGTTTTTTTGCTGAATAGCCATCGCCGGAGAAATACCCTGGATAAAATCCACATCCGGTTTATCCATTCGTTCCAGAAACTGCCGTGCATACGAAGACAAGCTTTCCACATACCGGCGTTGTCCTTCGGCATAAATGGTATCGAAGGCAAGACTGGATTTTCCCGAACCCGAAACCCCGGTAATTACCGTAAGTTTATTCCGCGGAATGGTTACATCAATATTTTTGAGATTATTTACCCGCGCTCCCTTGATAATGAGCGGACGTTCGGCTGATGTCTTAATCGCTGTCTTCTTTTTTTCCCGAGTCTGTTCCAGCTTGGTAGATTGGTTCATTTTGTGGTAAACACCGCTGCTATGGATTTCATTCTGCTATGCGTAATGGTTGAAACGCAATACAGCAAAATAGCAGTTTGATACACGACTTACCATTTCGCTTTTTTGTAATTATGCCGCCTCGTCTTTTTGAAAGAATAAATCGAATACGAAACTAAATCAGTACCTCAGGTCAATCAGATGCTCGGGAATTCTGTGGCCGGGTAAATCCTCATACCAGTTTTTATTTTTCTCTCCGTTGCTCATCGCCCAGTCTCTGAACATCGGGTAGGCTTCGTAAATTTTGCTTTTTGATGCCGGGTGAGGAATGGATGCAGGAATATGAATAGCCCAGTTCAGGTTTTCTTTGCTTCTGAAAAACCGTCCCTCAGATGGATTACTGGCATCATCTAAGGTGTTAAAAAGAGTAGCGTCAACAAGGTCTGTAGGTTGATGATTCGCTAAGTGAATTTCGCGGCCGCGTTGTCCGTCTGAAATAATAAACGGGTTGTATGGAGGAAATCCGGTCTTCCAGCGGTTAATCGGTTGTGTAAAGGTTACCGATACTGTCATCGTGTCGGGTTTCACTATTCTTTCACCCGCTATAACATTGGAAAACCCGGGCATACGCGATGAAACGTTATCTGTAACTATGATTACGGCAGAACTGTTTTGGTCTTCGGTACCGTTAGCCCGTAGCCTTATGTATTCTTCTGTGTGAGAATACCCCTGAACAGAAGCCACATAGCCGGGACTGAGTTCGTCAAACGAAATTCCGAAACCGTTCTTGTAAGATGCCCCGACAGCTCGTATCACGAATGTAAAATCAATTCCAAGAAGCATATCGGCCGGATTCAGTTTTTCACGGATTTGATACTCCATCACCAGATCATTCATATCATAATCCCCGAATGACGGCCACAAATCTTCAAACATCAGCATTCCAAAGCTTCCCTTTCCGGGATAGTATGCAAAATAATGCGACGGCACGCTTGTATCCCCGTAATCTGAACCGATATAATCGGAACCCGGACTGTTCACCACGGGGTTGTCGTTATCGCCGGTGAATTCAACATCCAGGGTAACAACCTGACTCAACACCGGGGCTTTAAACAGAAAATCTCTTGAATCATAATTGAGCCGTACATACAGCTCTTGTAATTTATCCGGAAGCGATCGGGTAATGGAGGCTTTTCCTTCCCCGCCAAGATCAAAATAATGCAACAGCCGGCCCTCTTCCTCAGGGTTGCCGTTAAAGAGCGCTCCTGTTATTGATGTTTCCGGGAACGCCGGGTTTACCACTGCAGAAATTTCAATATCAACAGTCTTGGTGGTCTGAAAATCGAAAGAAGAGGAAACGGTAAACGCACCATTATCCTGTTTCCCGGGCTGCAAATCACAACCCGAAAGCAGAAACAATCCGAAAATTGATAATATGACAAGTACTTTGGCAGGCACGATGTTATAGTTTGGAACATTTAGGCTAACATTAACCATATACTACATCATACTACTTATTTTTTCGACAAATATGTTTTGGATATCGATGAACTACTATAGTTTTCGGTTTAAACTCTCTTCACTTTTTATTATGCTTACCCGTCTTTAAT
>PXDL01000169.1 GCA_003566395.1 Balneolia bacterium
CTGAAAGTGTTTACAGAAAAAGTGCTTAAAGCTCAGGAAAAAATCCCCGCCCGTGCTGAAATTATACCGGGTGATTAAAAACGTTTACCATTCTTGGGGGGAATTGAGTGATGAATACCTGTGAAATAAAGTTACTCCGGAACTTCCACTTGACGAATCAATAGTAAAACTCATAACATAAGAATGAGGTCATTATGTCAGACTCGAAAAAAGAAGTAAAGCCGCTACGAGGATTATCAGATATTCGCCGGTTTTTTTACCGAAACGAAGTGCCCGTCTATTTTATCAGCGCCACAAACTTCAACCTGCTGGGGGCCGATGAGTGGATCAAAAGTTTCAAGTTCATCTGTTACATTGAGTGTTTTGACGGACATCACCCCAATGTGTTTTCTCCGAAAGAAGAGGTGCCTCACGAAGAGTTTGAAAGTATTGAGGATATCAACAACTACCTTCTTGAGCATAAAGAGGTAGTGGATTATCTCAAGAGCCGCAGAAACGGGGGGAAGGCCGGAAAGGCGATGTTTTTGATGTTTGATGAAAAAACCGAAAAGCTGGCTAAAAAGAACGGTCTGGAGGTCTGCTTTCCCCCTGCGAAAATGCGGACGTTTATGGATAACAAGGTGAACACCAACCGGATTGCCGAAAAGGCCGGCGTAGCCTGCGTTCCTTATGTGTTGTCGAACGTCAAGAATTATGATCACATGCGGGAAGTGTCAAAAAAGCTGGGCAACGACCTTGTTATTCAAACTCCCTTTGGTGATTCCGGACATACCACCTTTTTTATCTCAAATGAAGAAGATTTTAAAAAATATGAGAAAGAGATCGTCCGGGAAAAAGAGGTGAAAATCATGAAGCGCATTAACTGCCGCGGAGCCGCAATTGAGGCGTGTTTTACCCGGCACGGAACCATTGTAGCCCCGCTGATGACGGAGCTGGTGGGATTCCCGGAACTAACTCCATACAAAGGCGGCTGGTGCGGAAACGAAATTCACGCTAACGTCTTTACCCGTTCCATACGCCGAAAAGCCCGCGAATATACACGGCTGTTTGGTAATCAGCTCCGTGAAGAAGGCTATAAAGGATATTTTGAGCTCGACTTTTTGATTGATCAGGACAACGGGGAGGTTTACCTCGGTGAACTGAATCCCCGCATTACCGGAGCAAGCTCCATCACAAACCACGCTGTTTTTGCTCTGGCGGATGCTCCCCTGTTTCTCTTTCACCTTTTGGAATGGATGGATACTCCTTATGAATTGAGTGTACAAACAATCAACGACAGGTGGGCGAGGCCCGAGAATATCGATGACTGGAGCCAGCTTGTGATTAAGCACACCAAAGATACGGTTGAATATATTGCGGAAGCGCCAAAATCCGGTATTTGGAAAAAGCAGAAAGACGGCACCATCAAATACGACCGGATGGATACTCACCGGCGCGCCGTAGAAAAAGAAAATGAAGCGTTTTTTCTTCGAATTTCCGGCGAAGGAGATTATTTCTATGAAGGAGCCGATGTGGGAATTCTTGTGATGCGGGGACGTCTGATGACAGATGATTTCAAACTCACCAAACGGGCCAAAGAGTGGATTACGGCCATTCAGGATCAATACAAAACCACAGAACCCACAGGGACGGATACTGAAAAGGAAAAAATCGCCGAGATTGCCGGGTTTAAAATGATGTAAGCTTTCACAAGTTATATGAAAGAAAATACCCATCAATTGAGCGTAGATTACGCTCACATTTTACTATAGCGGCACAATGCTCATTAAGATCAAATGTATAGACGAAGATAAACCGGCCGAAAAATGGGAAAAGGTGTTTAACAAAACCTGGCCCTATTATCGCGCCTGGTATCTGCAGGAGGGATTTACCTCAAGGCCGGGATATCTGAGCTGTAAAGAAGCGCTGGAGGAATATATGCCGGAACTTGCCGGCCTGTACGGGAATATCTGTGGGCTTGCGGGCGGTGGTGATGTGACCTCCCGGTATCTTTCCATGTGGAATCCACCCGCGTTTATGAGCGGCTGCACGCAGGTAGCCTGGACAGGGAACACGCCTGCACTTATCCGGAATTACGACTACAACCCCGGGTTTTTCGAAGGGGTGATGCTGAAAAGCAACTGGTTAAAGCCGGTGATGGGCGTGAGCGATTGCAACTGGGGGCTGCTGGACGGAATGAATGCCTCCGGACTTTGCGCATCACTGAACTTTGGCGGACGCAATGTGGTAGGGGAGGGTTTCGGCATTCCCTTGGTGATTCGCTACCTGCTTGAAACCTGCGAAGATGTCGAAGACGCGGTTAAAGCCCTTGATCGAATTCCTGTTCACATGGCTTACAACGTTATGCTAATGGACCGGAACGGCGAGCATGCAACCCTGTTCCTGGGCCCGGATCGTAAACCGGGACTCATCACAAAACCGGCCTGTACCAATCACCAGGAAGATATTGAGTGGCCCGAATATGCCAGACAAACCCAAACCATTGAAAGGGAGCGGGCTGCTGAGGAATATTTGAGTGATGAAAAGATGGATCTCGAATCTATCTGTGCAAAGTTTCTTCAGCCCCCTCTGCATCAGTTTGATGTTAAAAAATCGTTCGGCACCTTGTACAGTTCAGCCTGGTTTCCCAAGACAGGTGAAGCGAAATTGTTCTGGAAAGGAAAAGAGCTGCATCAATCGTTCGAAGGGTTTGTAGAACAAAAGATTACCGTGCATATAACCAAACCCGTCGAGTTTTTTGTTAATTGAGTTATAACAAATACTTATATAGAACATGGAAAATTAATTCAAACTGCTAAAATCAACTATTTAATCCCATGGAATTCAAAAGTGTCAACCCGTACAATGGAAAGGAAATTGCCACCTATAAGGAACACACCAAAGAGCAGGTAGATAAGATTCTGGAGAAATCCCGGTTCGTGTTTGAAAGCTGGAAAGATGTTTCGATTGAAGAGCGTTGCAAGCTGTTGGTAAATGCTGCGGGTGTTCTCAGGAATAATATTGATAAATACGCCAGGACGATGACCCTCGAAATGGGTAAGCCAATCACCGAAGCGAAGGCCGAAATTAACAAATGCGCTCTGGTATGTGAGTACTATGCTGAAAACGCAGAAGAGTTTCTCGCTGATGAACTTATTGAAACAGATGCTTCGGAAAGCTTTGTCAGTCACGACCCTATTGGAACTGTATTGGCTATAATGCCGTGGAATTTTCCTTTCTGGCAGGTGTTCCGTTTCGCAGCTCCTACTCTTGCCGCCGGAAATACGGCCCTGCTGAAACATGCCTCCAACGTTTTCGGATGCGCTACACACATCGAAGAACTTTTCCTGGAAGCGGGGTTTCCGGACGGAGTTTTTCAAAATCTGATTATACACCACGACAAAACCGAGCGTATTCTATCCGATGATATCGTAAAGGCGGTGGCCCTTACCGGCAGTGAAAGGGCCGGGAAATCGGTTGGACAACTGGCCGGAAAGTATCTCAAAAAGTCCGTCCTGGAGCTGGGTGGTAGCAACGCTTTTATCGTACTGGAAGACGCCGATATTGATCAGGCTGTGAAAACGGGGATTAAAGCCCGTATGATGAACAGCGGCCAAAGCTGCATCGCTGCAAAACGGTTTATTCTGGTGGGAGATGCGTACGATAAATTCCTGCCCGGATTCATTGACGGAATAAAGGCCATCAAAAAAGGAGAGCCGACGGATGAATCCACAGAAATAGGTCCGCTTGCCCGGAAAGATCTTGCGGATGAGCTTCAAAAACAGCTTCAAAAATCCGTTGAACAGGGTGCGAAAATTGAAACCGGCGGAAAGCAGGACGGCGCCTTCCACGAACCTACGGTCCTGACCGGAGTAAAGCCGGGCATGCCGGCATTCGATGAAGAAACTTTCGGCCCCGTAGCCGCCATCATTCGCGCAAAAGATGCGGATGAAGCATTTGAGCTGGCAGCAAACTCCAAATACGGTCTTGGGCTATCACTATTTACAACGGATATCGAAACCGCCCGCCGCTATATCGACAAGGTTCCCGACGGCGCATTTTTTATAAACGAGATGGTAAAATCCGATCCCCGGCTGCCGTTTGGCGGAACCGGTAAATCGGGGTACGGACGTGAACTTTCACGAGAAGGGATTCACGAATTTATCAATAAGAAGACGGTGTATGTGAAAGGGTGATAGTGGAGGTTTCCTCCTTTCGGATACCTAATCCATCACCCTGAAAAAGAACATGTGCGGGACAGGTCCGGCAGCTTGTCCGTATGGAAAAAATACAGCAAGTAAAGAATACAGAGTGTACTGCATAAAGGCAGATATGTTGATTGGATCGTCAGGGCTTTATCCTGTTGCATCCCACATTGAACCCTATACTTTCGTAACACCATGAGAACCCGTGCCATTTTTATGTACAATGCTGCCAAGTGGCTGCTGTTGTTCACTGTGCTTGTTTTGGCGCCCCTTCTGCTCGCGGTTATAGGGCATGAAGAGGAGAGCCGCGGATTTTGGATCGAGTTTGGCGTCGGCCTCGGGTTTATCGGTTTTGCCATGATGGGCCTTCAGTTTGTGCTAACGGCCAGGTATAACAAAATCGGCGCACCCTTCGGAATAGATGAACTACTCAACTTTCACGGTCAGGCGGGATATGTGGCGTGGATGTTTATAATGGGGCATTTCACCATCCTGCTTGTGGCCGATTCTGAATTTCTCCGGTTAGTGGATCCTACAGAAAATCTGTTCCGTGCTATCGCTCTTTGGTCGGTTGTTATAGCTCTTTGCAGCCTGATCGCGTTCACCCACTGGAACGAAAAATTAGGGCTTTTGTATGAATGGTGGAGGGCATCGCACGGGTTGCTTGCGGTCTTTGTGATGATTGTGGGTACCTGGCACATCACACACGTAAGTTATTATGTGTCTGAGCCGTGGCAGCTGGCGGTATGGGTGGGCATGTCCACGACTGTGATAGGTATGCTGCTGCATAAAAGGTTAGTGCATCCGCTGAAGATGAAAAAGAAACCGTACAAAGTGGTATCTGTTAAAGAAGAGGTGAAGGAAACCTGGAGCCTGGAACTGGAACCCGTCGGCCATGACGGGCTCGATTTTAAAGCGGGACAACTTGTGTGGATGACCCTGGGCGATACCCCGTTTAAACTGCAACAACATCCTTTCACAATATCGTCATCGCCGGAGAGAAAGGATAGAATACGGTTCACGATTAAGGAACTGGGAGATTTTACTTCGGAGGTTAAAAACATCGACATAGGAACCACAGCTTTTTTAGAAGGACCTTATGGAAGTTTTACGCCGGCCTCGAGCTCATCAAACGAAATTATGTTTATTGTAGGCGGCATCGGGATTACCCCCATAATTAGCGCCCTTCTAACCATGAAAGAAAGAGGAGATCTGCGTAAAGCCACCTTGATTTTCGGAACAGGTTCCAAAGAGCTCACGCCGTTTTACGAAGAACTCAATGAACTCGAAACAGTACTCAACCTGAAAATCGTGTATGTATTTGAAGATGCCGATGAAGATTGGGAGGGGGAAACGGGCTATATCACACCGGAGATTATCAGGAAACATCTTTCGGAGGATTTAACCGACTGTGACTATTTTGTATGCGGCCCCCCGCCAATGATGGACGAAGCCGAAGGCGCCCTTAATGAATGGGGAGTGCCGGTGCACAAGATTCATTCCGAACGCTTTAGCATAATCTGACTGCCATGCTCCATGTTTATATCCGACGCGCTGTAATTTCCCTGGCCGTACTTTTTATTCTTGCCGTTGTCGTTTTTGCGCTGAGATGAAAATGTCTGAATATCCGGCCGACCAATGTATGTGAGCCGTTTTTAAACCTATCGATCAGTTCTTGACAAACCATTGGTTTTTTTCACCCAAAACTCTAAATAAAGCTTAGAAAAAGCCGCCTTCTGTAAATCGAGCAGAAATTCCTTATTCATCTTTATCAATCATGTTATGAAAGCATCCGATCTGTTTGTGAAAGCCCTTGAAAATGAGGGCGTAGAATACATTTTTGCTGTTCCGGGGGAAGAAAATGTGGATTTGCTGAACTCCCTGAAAGATTCCGGCATAAAGTTAATTCTTACCCGTCACGAGCAGGGAGCCGGCTTTATGGCGGCAGCCTACGGCAGGCTCACCGGCAAACCGGGCGTCTGTATGGGAACACTCGGGCCGGGAGCCACCAATCTGGTCACACCGGCGGCTCATGCGCAATTGGGTGCCATGCCCATGATGATTATCACCGGTCAGAAACCGATCAAAACAAGTAAACAGGCGAGGTTTCAAATTCTCGACGTTGTGGATATGATGCAGCCGGTTACCAAGTCAACAAAACAGATTGTGAACGGAAACACCATCCCGTCGCTGGTGCGCGAGAGTTTCCGAATCGCAACCGAGGAACGGCCTGGCACGGTTCACCTGGAGCTTCCGGAAGACATCGCCCGTGAAGATACCGACAGCCGTCTGTTTGAGGTAGTGGGCCACCGGTACCCCGATGCGGACGAAACATCCATCCGTGAAGCAGTTGAAATGATAGAACGTGCAGAAATGCCGCTGCTCATGATTGGTGCCGGAGCCAACCGGAGAGATACGCGGGAGGCGTTAACCGAGTTTATCGACCGTACGGGCATCTTCTTTTTTTGTACTCAGATGGGAAAGGGCGTAATCGATGAAAGGCATCCGCAATACCTGGGTACGGCCGCGCTTTCCGATCACGACTTTGTTCACAGAGCCATCGATGCAGCCGACCTGATTTTAAATGTGGGCCATGACACCGTGGAAAAGCCACCTTTCTTTATGCAGCACAACGGCAAGAAGGTTATCCACCTGAACTTTTTCCCTGCCGAAGTGGATGCCGTGTATTTTCCGCAGCTCAATGTGGTGGGTGATATCAGAAGCTCGATTAAGCACATCTGCCGGCACATCAGCAGTAAAACTGAATGGGATAGCACCATGTTTGAAAAAATCAAAAAGAATGTTGATTCCCATTTGAGCAAGTATTTCGAAGACACCCGCTTCCCGATGCTGCCGCAGCGTCTGGTAAACATTATGCGCGACACGCTGGGGGAGGAGGACATCATCACCCTTGACAACGGTATGTATAAAATCTGGTTTGCCCGCAACTACAAGTGTTATTCCCCCAACACGCTATTGCTGGATAACGCGCTGGCAACTATGGGGGCCGGTCTGCCCGTTGCCATGCTGGCTAAACTGATCAATCCCGGTAAAAAAGTGGTGGCCGTTTGCGGCGACGGCGGATTTATGATGAATTCACAGGAGCTGGAAACAGCCGTACGCAACAAGCTGGATATGGTGGTCATTATTGTGAACGACCGTTCTTACGGCATGATTAAATGGAAGCAGGAAGATATGGGCTTCGACAACTACGGCCTCGATTTCGAAAATCCCGATTTTGTGAAATATGCTGAAAGCTACGGAGCTTCAGGCCACCGGCCCGATAATGATGAAGAGTTCCGCAAGACCCTCGGCAAATGCATGAATTCCAAAGGCGTCCAACTGATTGATCTTCAGATTGATTACTCCTTAAACCACTCCATCCTGAACGTACTGATCAAAGAGAAAACACAAGAGTTGTAAAGAGGTTTCATAAGATGATATGTTGATGGATTATATGATAGTAGCAAGCCGGAAATATTACTAAGAATGCTACACTACACAGCCTTATACCGTCATTTCTTCGCTCCGTGCAATTCCGCTTCGCTTCATACCACTCCGCTGGGAATGACGAGAGGGTACGAGGTTTCAGCCTTTAAAAACTTCCATAACCCCGTACCTCGATAAGGTCATTTTGAGCTGTAAAATGCGTTTGGGGAAGCAATCAGCGTTCGGTATCTCAGATAAATTCCTATGCCGCAACCACATCGCGAAAAATCTCCTTCGTTTGAATAGCCGTGATGCTTATCAACGTCACGAACACGAAGCTCCGCAAATGTGCTTACAGGTAGATCAACCGCAGGGGATTTCTCGCAAGATGCTTCGGCCGGATTTTTGGGTGGAACCGCGGCTATGCCGGTTTACGAATTCCTTTTGAAATAAAGGCTGCTCGAAATGACCCAACTGGGCGACGGGGTGACGAGGTAGAAATCGTATCCCCCCATTCTGAACTCTGAATTTTTGCATTCTGAATTATTTACCGTACCCACCAATCGTCATTTTGAGCAGTATGAAAAGCCTGGGATAAACAATCAGCGATACCAAATTCGATTAGCCCAAGAAGCTGCAATCACATCGCGAAAAATCTCCTTCGTTTGAATAGCCGCGATGCTTATCAACGCAACGAACACGAAGCTCCGCAAATGAGCTTACAGGTAGATCAACCGCAGGAGATTTCTCGCAAGATGCTTTTTCCGGATTTTTGGGTGGAACCACGGCTATGCCGGTTTACGAATTCCTTTTGAAATAAAGC
>PXDL01000445.1 GCA_003566395.1 Balneolia bacterium
AAATTGATCGCGGTAATCTGAGCGAATCTGTACAAGGCTCTGCCCGAGGGCTTCTTCCAGGGCCTGCTCACTGCCTACCTGACGCATAAGTTGATTGATACGCTCATCCATAGCACGGTTCACTTCATCTTCACCAACCACTACGGAGTCGATTCTCGCCTGCTCGTACAGAACGTTATTATCAATAATATTTTCAAGTACATCGAACCACAGCTCTTCAGAAAACTCTGCGCCGCGTCGCGAGCCGAGAAATTCAGCCACCCGGGCATCCACGTCGGATTTCAGGATGATGTTGTCGTTAACTACGGCTACGATTTTATCGAGAACCTCTCGCTGCTGCGCTTCCGCATGGCTGGAAAGAAAGGGAAGGGTGAGCAGCAACAAGGCTGCGGCTATGGTAAATCGTTTCATGAGTTTACTAAAAGTCGGTATGAGATTGTTTTGCATACTTTGGTTGTGATTCGCATTCTCAATCATAGAGCCTGATCTGCCGGTTGGCTTCAGCCTGTCTGATAAGATTTTGTTTGTAAGCGTTAATGCGCGAACGCTGTTGTTCCACTGCTATCCATTTTTTGATCTGTTCCAGCGTCCAGTCAAGTTCGGGAACCGTCCCTTCGGCCTGATTTTCCACAAGCTGAACAAAATGGTATTCACCATCTATCAGCCTGATCGGGCTTACCTCTGAAACTCCAATCACGCCCAGAAATTGTGCCATTTCGGGTAAATCCTCAAGAGCGGTGGAAAGCGGCTGAAAACGGGAGGCTTCCCGGTGCGAATATTCGGGCCGTACCGAGTATCGATCCACAAGATCGGGCCATGGTACGCCTCTGAGCAGCTGGGTTCGTGCGTTATTGGAATTGGCAAAGCTGGATGAGATCATATGCCGGAAACGCACATGACGTTCAGGCAGTACGAATTGATCCCGGTGGCGCTCGTAATAGCGAAGCGCCTGATCCCGGCTTACTTCGGGCGTGCCTTCACGCTGCTTATACTGATCGAAAAGCATCTGTACGAGCAGCTGCCGTTCAAACTGTTCCATGGCCTCACGAAAGCTTTCCGATTCGTGAATACCCAGTCTTTTGGCTTCATCGGCAAAAAGCTGATCCCGGACCCATTGGCTTCGGTATTCCTGCACGGCATCGGCACTATCGAGGTGCAGGCGCGAAGGATGGATTTTGGCGGTAGCTTCCTCAAGGGTGAGCTTAGCCTGACCCACCTCGGCAATCACGTTGCCGGAGGGTTCGCCTACCTCAGCCTCTTCACAGCTCCACAAAAACAGGAGGGAAGCAAGAATTAATACCGGGATGCTATTTCTGCGTTCAGAGTTCAACTTCGCGGAGCAGGGCCTCAAGACGTTCGGGGTATGCAACAACATTGTAGCGCTGCTTCAGTTCGGTGTTCCATTCTTCCTCACGAATCGGCTGGAAATCGGCAACAACGCGCATGAAGGCTTCATCAAAAGTCATGGTACGCGGTTCCATAATTTCCTTGAGGTAGATCATGGTGTTGCGATTGCGGTACTCAAATACTTCCGAAAAACCGCCTTCTTCAACGCCTTCGAGGTGGCTGAATGGGAAATCGGCAAGGCTGTTGATCACATCGGTGCGTACAATAAGTCCGGTTACGGCTTCACGGATTTCCTCAACGGGTACGCCGTGGTTTATCACCTCGCGGGCTTCATCCAGCTTCGATTCGCTGTCTGCGCTGATGCGGTAGTAGCGGTATCGCTTCGTATATCTGTAGCGATCCGGATCCTCATCATAAATAGCGCGCAGCCGGGCGGTGTCCTGAGCCGCGTAGTTCCAAACATTGTCCTCGGTAAGTGCAAAAACGGCAAGGCCTTCGTGATAACGCTTGCTCAGCTCGGCGAAATCCGGAAATTCCTGCTTGGTGATGTCAACGATAATCGATTCTGTTTTTTTGTCGCGGAATTTATCCAGAAGGTTGTGGCGGTAGGGCGCGCTGTTTTCACCCAGCTCGGCCAGCACAAAATCGCGGTAATCTTCCAGAGTGTAGGTTTTGTTGTGAATTTTGTAGAACGGCATATTTAGCTGCTCACGGCTGAATTCCAGCTCATTCACATGTTGGGTATTCTGAGATTCCATCTTGGAAAGGAACAACTCGTAATTGGCTGTGTAAAGACTGTCACCGGCCGAATTACGGACGTTGCGAAGCGTGTATTGTCTGTTTTCACGATAGCGGGGCAAATTGCGCAGACGGCTGTATTTCTCTTCACGAAGCATTTCTTCCGAAGCGTAAGTGCGAATGGAATCGAGGCGGACAATATGAATGCCGTATTCGCTCTCAAAAGGCTCGGTGAACGTGCCCTGTTCTGTGAGGGTGCGTATATTTTCGAGGAACATCGGCTGGTAGCGCTGGGGCTGAATCCATCCGATATCGCCGCCGGTCTTTTTTGTATCCGGATCCTGTGAAAATTGTCTGGTTACTTCATTCCAGGGTTCACCTTCTTCAAGCTTTCCGTAGGCTTCAACAGCTCGTTTCATGGCGCCTTCGGATGTGATGCCGGCGCCTCTGCTACGGAAAAAGATGTGGGAGTAATTTTTGTCAGGTTCGGCTTCCCGCTTGTCGTAAACATGGACCAGATGATACCCGAAGCTGGTTCTGAACGGTTTAGAAACCTCGCCTACACCGGTGGAATAAACCACGTCTTCAAACGGTTTTACGGCCCATCCTCCCGAGATAAACCCGAGGTCGTCGCCCATACTGCGCCCGCGCTGACGCGAGGAGTACTCTTCCACCAGTTCGTTGAATTCCTGCTCGTTTTCGGGATCGAGGAACTTGTCGCGGGCTTCCATCAGGCGGTTGTAAGCCCTGAGCGTATCTGCCGGGCTCGCATCTTCGGGCACGGTAATAAGAATGTGCGATGCGCCGATCTCAACTTTGGATCGCTCAATCAGTTCATCAAGCAGTTCATCTCTGAAACGCATTTCCAGCCAGTACGGGAAAACCGACTGCATCTGATAGCGTGAGAGTTCTTCGTTAATCTCCTCGCTTTCGAAATAGCCTTCTTCTTTGGATGCTTCAACTTTCGCGCGATAGATCAGATAGAGATCGAGAAACTCCATCAGCTCCTGCTTAGTGGCTTCAGGGTCGGAATCATCCTGAACAGGGCTGGTATAAAAACTCGAACGAAGCTCGCCGTAGGTTATATCCTGTCCGGCTACCTCGCCCACAACGGTGTGTTCGGGTTCGGAGGGAGTGGATTGAAACAGCGAACAGCCTGCAACGGCCAAAAGAACGAATATTGAAAGTGTTGACCTGATTAAACCGGATGGTTTCATATACGGTTGAGACGAATTGATTTATGGATACGAGTTTATGTTAAGGATTCATCCGAAAAGGATAATCCTGATTGTTTCAAACCTGCTAAAATACACATTATTTCTGTTTTTGACGACCACCGATTCCCGGAGGTTTTCAGGCGAAACAACATCATCAAACGAGGAAAGCCTTCATTTATGCGAAATATAAATGAAGGCTTTAAGCTTTGAGCAGTCGAACGGTTTTTCGGAAAAACGGATGGTCGCGATTCCAATGGTTATTTTACCATCAGCATTTTGCCGCTAAGTATCCGACCGCTGCTCTCAAGCCGGTAGATGTAGGCTCCGCCTGCCAGACGGGATGCATCAAAGTTTACGGTGTGACGGCCTTCGTGCCGGGTTTCATCTACAAGCGTTGCCACCCTGCGGCCGAGCATGTCATAGACCGTGAGCCGGACATGCCCGCTGCTATCCAGCGAAAACGGGATTACCGTAACCGGATTGAAGGGATTCGGATAGTTCCGTCCGAGGGCGAATTCTTCCGGCTTGTGAGTGTTTTCACGGCTCGTAACCTGTTCGAGTTCAAAAAAGTAGTCGTTTCCATTGTTATTGTCCCAGGTGCCGTCATCGAACGAAAGTACAAAGGAAATTTGTGATACATCCTGCTCAGGATTGTTAAACGGCCCCAGGTTAATACGCAGAGATCCGTTTTCAAGCACGTTAAACGGAGATTGAACGGCCGGTCCGGTTTCCTGAAAAAGATAGCTTCCCTCGGGCCAGTAGTCTTCAATCGGCTGCTGCCAGTTGTTCACACCCCAATGCAGCTTGCCGGTCGTCGGCGGGTTTCCAATAGTCATGGTGATGACATCATTCGTTGTAGGCTGGGACGGAGAGATCGTGATCTGTACGCCGGGACCCGGACCAGGACCCGGAGGGCCGTTGTCATCGGTTTCTTCACCAACCCAAACATGCTGAATAATCGAACGGGACTGATTTCCTTGATTATCGATCGCTTCTACATAGTAGTCGATCAGCACGTTTTCATAGCCTTCGACCGAAGCCCGGAATTCCTTTGCTTTATGTGTGGGCACCGGATTGGTTATCGATTCTGTAAACGTGCCTTCCATATCCACGCTGTTCCAGCTTCCGGTAGAGGGTCCGCCGGTGTAAGTGAGGTTATCCTGTGTCACATCCTGATTAGCGGAGGTTCTGTACCGAAGGGTAACGCTTTCAAGGCCGCTCAGATCATACACATAGGTCCATACTTCGAAATCCGAAGGCATCACGCCGCTCCCATCCCACTCCACTTCTCCGGGATTATAAGGCGTGCGCTGCGGCAGAAAAATACTCGGACCGGTGAGATCCTGACCGGATTCGGCAACAGGCAGGGCTTTTTCCACCGCCTGATTGGCAGCACGGGAGGGATGAGAATCCCACATCTCGGTGCCGTCCCAGTACCAGTAATCCGAAGCCTGGCCGTTCAGGTAAAATTCCCAGGCGCGCTTGGTATCGGGATGGCCGGAATTAACTTGCTCGGCCGTCTCAACGATGTTTTTTGCAGCAGTCATTACGCCCCAGCTGTTTCGGTCGGGGCTGTAGTCGCCCTCGGCACCGGGATAGGGTCCGGGTTCGCCCAGCCATTTGCGGAACTCGGGATCACCGGCATCGGCCCCCAGCCAGCTGCCGTCCTGAACGTGAATCACATCATTCGGATCGGGTGGATAGGTGTCGAGATAATCCTGAATCGTGGTTACCACAAAGCGATCGGGATGTTGCTGAAGCCAGTTCACCATATTTTGGAAATTATGGTTGTAATAGCTTTCGCTGCCTCCGCCATGGTTATCTCCGTCGTGGTGAAGCACCAGCAGTATGGGCTGATCCGGATCGGTATTGTAAGATTCAAACTGGCTCATCACATGCTCATACTGAAGCGCTCCGAATCCTCCCCGGCCGTCTTCTTCACCCAGATATCGGGACGCCGGCACGGCTATCATTTTCGATTCCACACCTGTTTCCGGGTCGGTCTGCGAGATATAATGCGGCTGATGCGCCCACTGCATAGACACGGGTGTAGGAGCCCAAAGCCCGTTCAGCTGGTTCCAGTCGCCGGGGTCGGCATTACGGATGTCGGCTTTGTTGGGTCGTTTCACTCCCGAATGATCGCCATACGGTGCGCCCCGGGCCGCCCGCTCGAAATGCAGGTTGTCCACCAATACCCACTCAAAGCCTTCATCCACCAGAGCAGGAATCATCCGGGTTGAAAAAGCAGTTTCCGGCGGAAACATACCTTTGCTGTACTCGCCCGGAAAAAATGAATCCATAATCTCTTTATGCCACTGTACCTGCCGGCGGATATCATTGTAATCTATCAGAGCCATGAGCGGATGATGGTATCCGAAACCGGTCATTTCAAGTCGGGAATTGCCCAGGGCCGTGGTTTGTGTGATGGCGTTTTCCCAGTGGGAAGTCCAGTTGTTGAATCCCCAGCCCGCCTGTTTTGCGGCCTCCAGATTCTCAATTAGTGAACCCGAAAAACTTACCTGCGCCCCGAAATGATCCATTCCCGCATCAATGCCCATCTGTACTGCATTTGCCGGCCAGGATGTATAGGGCCCGGTACGTGACGTATGAACTTCCTTGAGAGAAAAGCTGTAAGCACCGCGCGCCTCGGTTTCAACCACGCTCTCGTAAGGCCAGTAAATCGGCTGATGCATGTGCCAGTGGAAGGCGATATAGATAGGTGGTCCCGATTCAGGGACCGGTTCGTCGGCAGCGCGGCCGTCCTGATGAGAAAGCAACATCAACGTTAGCGCCGCTAAGGAGACGGCCGTCAGGCGTAGTAAAAATAGTGGCATAAACTAAAGAGTAAAGGACAAATAAATGGATGTAATCATAGCATTTCCATGACATTTAAAACTTTCGCTGCATAATCACAGAATCAAATCAAAGCATATTTACAGTTTGATTTTCGTATTACTTCGAAGTTTTAAATAAAACAGGTTCCCCTTCTAAATGTAATGATTAATGATGAAATCCGGCACAATTTTGATCTTTCAAAAGTGGAGATAACGGAACTTTGTCTAACGGCGCAGAGTCAAAGAATTCTGTAGACCGGCTAATAAGCCCCCTTCAAAGGTGGAATTGGTCGCGGTGGTGGGTTTGTACGGGGTAGATAATTTTAACTTTATCGTAGAGGAATGCCATAGATAATAGAGATATTCATGTTATTGCTCAATTTAATACAACACTTTTTCCGACTTATCGGATATCTAAAACCCTGTTTCACAATAATTTAGCCAACAAAGTTTACTCGTGATTATTAATCGAACTCAGGTTTTTACCTTTTGTGGGGATACGCCGGTGGGCGCATAGAAGTCAGGTAACCAAAAACCGCCTGCTGGAATTTTAAGTGCCCAACGATAAAATAAGTGTCGTTTTTGAGACAAAAAAGAGAGTCAAAAGAACGGTTTTGTAAAGCCTTCTATGAATAGATGTTCGCTTTCTGCACGCATCACCCTAAATTGCAAAAGCCATTACAAGCCCGGACGTGCTTAAAACTGTACGCCGATTGAGTATTGAAGCAGAAAAGGATTGCGACGGCTTCCCATCATAGCAAAAGTGAAGGGCGCTATGGCCGTATTGATGCCCGCGCTGATGCTCCAGCCTACCCGAAGCGGTGTGTTCACGAAATCAAACTCCAGAAATTCTTCGGTGCTGGCTACGTTTCCGCGCACGGTGATAAAACGGTTAGGCAGGGCTTCGAACTGCGTGCCGAGCTGGACCATGCGCATGTTATTACCCGAAATTTCATTGAGACGATATCCTACCATGTCAGGGTATCCGCCGTATTGAAACTGCCGGTGAAGGGGCAGCTCACCGCGACTGGCGTATCCTGCCTTAGCAGCGGCAAGAAGCACCCATTGATCAGAAAGTCTGAAAAAGCCGTTCCACCTCACGGATGTCTGGAAAAAGTTGATAGAATCGTCCACCAGGTTAAAAGACTGAGATGCCTGCACCACCACACGGTGTCCCTGTCTGGTAAAAGAGAGCCGGTCCAGATTGTCTTGTTCGAAACGGACAATGGCCTGCGTAATATTGGTGATACCGCCGGGGAAATCAAAATCACCTACTCGGGAGGAAACGTTATATATCTCCTGCCTGAGCGCCAGTTTATATAATACCTGATTATTGGTAAAGGGAATTACCTGCCCCTCAACGAAAAACGAGTTGGTGCTATAAGTAGCCAGGCGGTTGCCTTCATTGGAAAATATATCCGTCCGGTTCAGGTTGTAGTTGGCCCGCAGGCCGAGGGCAAAGTTGGCTTCGTTGGTCAGATAATTAAAAAAACGAAGGTCCACATAGGGCTCTTCTCCAAGCTTCAGGTTGGCGCGGCTGATGGAGTTGGGATAGAGCAGGTTTCGGTAGGTGGTGTTCAGCAGAATAGAAGCCCTTCTGAAATTGTCATAATTAAAACCGAACCGGAACAGGTCCTGCTGGCGCTCAATTACTTCAATAACCAGAATGTAGGCACCCTGACGATATTCATCCTCTACAAGGCGGTAGTTTACGCTGTCATAAAACTGCATCCCGTACACATTCTCGATACCAAAAATAATCTGTTCACGCGTAACATAAGTCTGAGGCCGGATAACCATTTTGTTGACCACCTGATTGGCCGAAGCGTCCTCGATACCCTGGACTTCAATATCAGTAATAAAGAGTAAGTCAGGGTCATCCGGTCTCTCTTTAGGACCTGTAATATCGGGGCGCGCCTCGTTTACCAAATCAGCCAGTTGCTTTAGCTCCTCATAATTCATCCGGGCCAGCTCTTCGCCCCTTTGAATAATCTCGGGTACTTTATCAAAATCCAGAATAGAAAACTCCTCCATAATACTGAAGTCTTCCAGCACGATATCGGCCAGCTCTTTGGAGCGGTTCATGCTCTCGGCAATCTGAAAAGAGACGGTCTGATCAAGGATATCGAGGATGTTTTTCACCTGTTCGGTTTCAAGCAGAGGAGCGCTTACGTTAACGGCGATCACAACATTAGCGCCAAGATTCAGGGCTTCTTCAACCGGAAGATTCCGGACTACGCCACCGTCAATCAAAAGCATATTTTCAAACTGTTTCGGTTTAAACACACTCGGA
>PXDL01000096.1 GCA_003566395.1 Balneolia bacterium
CCGGCAGATACGCCTCCGGCTTCGGTGAATGCACCTCCCGCATAGATATCGTCATCTACCCTCATTAACGAAAGAACAGGCCCGTTCAGACCTTCGCCAAGCGAATACCAGGAACCGGTCTCGGGATCATACATCGCGATGCTATTCATTGGTGAGCCGGAAACCGAGTCGAAAAAACCGCCCAGTATCAGTTTCGATTCATACTCTACAAGAGAAACGGCAACCCCGTCTATCTCGCCTTCAAGAGATTGCCATGTGTTGTTTTCAATATCGTACCGTGCAATTCGATTTATAAACTGATTGCCGATTAAAGAAAAACCACCCGATATATATAAATACCCATCAATTACCACAGAGGCATCAACCGTTACATTTGCCCCCCCAAACCATGATTCGGGGAAATCCCAGTTTTCGTTTGCCTCATGAAGATCTGAGTTTAAACTGAAATCGTTGAATGTCCGGTTATCCGACTGTGCACCGACGGTTTCCATAACAAATATAAGTCCTGCTGCCATAACCAAAACTGATAAGACCCTTCTGACTTGATTTTTCATTTTTCTATCATTGAGGTGAATAGCACCCAAATATTTCGCTTTCATATCCGGAAATATTTGTATTTAATTATTTTTAACTAAAATAGTATAAACCTTAAGGACAAGCTATTGTTTCATTGCCACAAACTTTTGAATGCTTCCCCAACGTTGTCGGTTGTAAAAACCACGATTCAGTGAAACTCAGATCATATCGATCCTGAACGAAGCCCTAACTGGAACAAAAATAGCAGATTTATGACGCCGGAACGTTCAAGGCTATCAGATCAAACATATGCGCTCATATCGCATTTTTGCGGATATAGATTTAATATCGTCAGGAGAGCCCGTAACAAACTTCCAGACGTTGTCTTATGGTGTTAACATTTATATACCGCTCACACCCGTCCCGCTCAAAGTTTGGGTTTCCGGATCGTAAATGCTCTCGAAATATTGAAACCGAAGTAAATATCTCCCTCGAATAAATTACTTTTGGTTTCCGTGATAAAGCCCCGTTCAAAAAACGGCTGGGTATTGGTGATATGTAGCTGAAATACATGCCCGCCGGTTTCTATATCAAAACCGAGCAAAATTGGACTATCAAAATTCCTGGCTGTTTCCCTGGTAAAGAGATGAAAATATTCTGCGTTGAATGTGATTCTGTTGCTCAATCTAAAGCGTCCTCCGATGCCGAGCGCATAAATATCATTCGGATCCCTTTCGGTTTCTACCAGGTTTTTGTGGATCATGGTAGGAGAGAGCTGCAGAGACAAGGTGTTTGAAAATTTGCGGGCAATCAGCAGCTGACCTGCATAGGAAAGGCGGGATGAAAAATAGTTTTCCCGATCCGGTTCCCGCCAGTGCAGCGAATTCACATAGATTCCGGTAAAAACCGAAAGTGTGACCGGCATTACCCGGGCACCGCTTGATTGCCGGAGGATTTTATACTTAACAGACCCGTCGTAGGTCTTTTCGAATGAACTGCGCCCAAGCCCCAGCGCCAGCCGATCGTTGACGCCGTACTCAAACCCCAGCCGTATAGTGGATTGATCAAGCCCCCAGAGCTCATAAGCACCCGTATTCAACCGCCCGAACCTGTGGCTTATCACAAACAACAGAACGCCGGAGTGCGGGTTTTCAATGGATTGACCGCTAACGATCCGTGTTGTTTTAAACGTAGCGTAGGTGTACTCGGTAACCGGCTCCTCCGTTTCATCCAGTAAATCCATCAAACCCTGTGCGTGTAATCCGGTTGCGAAAACACAGGAAAATCCGATTAACCATATGATAAGCTTTAACTTCATTAGTTCATTTTCTTAAGTGGTACTTCAACCGTTACCTCAACGACCTCAGCAATATTATTTACTACCGCCGTTGGAATTCTGATATTGTAATCTGCAACTGCAATATCGAAGGTGCTTTTTCCAAGAATTTCTTCACCGTTGACAATAAATGTTCCGGTTTTTGAAATGCTTCGGGTCACATCCCTTATGGTCAGCTCCCCTTCAACCTGAGCTACATATTCTCCGGGGACTGAAAAATTAATTTCATCTATATTAGTAATCCTGCCCTGAAAACTCGCATTGGGATATTTATGTGACTCGATATAATTTTCGTTAAAATGTTCCTGCATCAGAGCTTTTTCGAAATTAAACGAGCGCATCACAACCCGGAACACAAACTCGCCGGTTTCAGTATTGATCACACTACTTACCTGCCGGTTAACAGCTTCGATATTTTCAAGGGGTGCTTCAGAGTAAAAACGGATCATTCCGTTTCGGGTCATATAGTTTTGTGCAACCACATCGTGGTACATCATTACAAGTACGGAAAGCAGCAACAAGGTCTTTAGATATTTCATAGTATTACTATTTGGTGAATATTGATATATAAAATGAGGTTCAGTTTACTATCGAGCAGTGCTCCAAAATCACATCAGAGCCGGAAAATCCGGAACAAAATCCTTTGATTTGAACGTCCGATCCGATCAGCATTTCTGCTTTTTCAACATGATTATCCAGGAGCGTGCAGCGAATGCCCTCCGGACCGAACAGGCCGTCGCCGAAAGCAAGAACAGCGATATTCAGTGAATTAGTGGATTCTATAAAGTCAATTTTACCGGATAACTCCACGACATTGCCGTTATACTTTAACTCAGCCTGCTCTTGGGTATCTGTGAAAGCACTATAAAATTCGGACGCGGTAAGCTTGAAATCCGGCTTTGCTTGTTCAAAATTCGTATGCGGTTTGTTGTAAACGAAGAAATACACAGCGGCTAAGGCCAACAGGCCGGCCAGCGAGATCAGGGATGCAATTTTCAGCAGTTTCATAACGATTGAGGTATGGGTTAGAAGAATTTTATTCTTGAGGGGCGCCGGATTCTATCCAGGAATTTATTTGAGCCAGGTCACATGAGGGAAGCTGATTAAGCCCAAGAGGCATCGGAGTAAACCCCGGCTCATGATTTATGGCACCGAATAAACGCCCGTTTTCGGCTACCGTCACCAAACCCTGATACGTTGAGGTAATAACATTTCCCGAAGGATTACCTGGATTGTGGCAGGAATTACAATGGGTCTGCATCAATTCCGATACAAAGTTTTGATACGTAATCCGTGCCGGAGGATCACAGAACCCGTCGTCGGGATAGAGGTACTCCTCGTTATCATAGAAACAGGATGTGGCCAAAAACAGGGTCATAATGCATACAAGCGTTAGTTTTTTTGAGTATTTAGTATTCGGCTCAGTCATCGGGCAATCCATCTAAAATCCATCGTTCAATTTGATCGGCCTGGCATTCATCCATTTTACCACCGCCTTTAGGCATAGGTACGTAACCCGGCTCATGCCGGATTGCTCCCATCAGCCGCCCGCTCTCCGCCATACTTTTTACGGTTTGATAAGTATCCAGACGAATTCCACCCTGGGGAGAAGAGCCGCCGTGGCAGCTTACACATCCGTTTAGGGCCAGGTTTGGTAATACGACTCCGGAAAAGGTGACTTCGTCCAGGTCACAACGATCTTCAACACAATCCAGATTTTGGGCGCCTTGCAGAATCCACAGCCTGATCCGTTCGATCTGCTCCGGAAGCAGGGGATCGTTAGGAGGCGGGGGCATGCGGTCATCCGGGTCGTCATCTACGAGTACTTCGTATAAATCACTGTTTTCGGGTCTGCCGGGGCGCACATCTCCCGTTTCCATTACTGATTCATAATCTGTCAGCCGAACGCCGTCCTGCTGCGTATTCGCGTCATGGCATCCCGCCCTGCCACAGCTTGCCCCCAACAGCGGAAGAAGCTCCTTATTAAAATACACCGTATCGGGATGGCAGAAATTGACCACATCCGGTTCCGGACCGGTATCGGCATCCACCGGGTGGTGTTTACAGGAATATGAGAGCAGGCCGAGGACTGCAATAATCCAGATAAGCAGTACTAATGTATAAGTATTTGGCCGGTCGGAATACACAATTTCAGGAGTTAAAATCGTAGCATTAAATGAATCGCAACCAAACGTTCTTCACGCGATTCAAAATGGGTGTTCTACACGCTATACAGTTGGGGTATGGGGCTACCCCTAATCCGACCTAACAACTTCACGAATTTACAAATAGCCTTCAAGCCCCCTAAATGACCGGACACATTCTAAACTTGAAAGGTTTAAAAATCTCAACCTTTCAATTCTGCATTACTCCCCCTGATAGCGAACCCCGAGCGCGGTGATGTCATCTGACTGTGGCTCGGCTCCTGAAAACTTCATTACTTCTAAAAACATCGTCTTGATTATTCCGGCAACCGGTTTGTCGGCGCATTTTGCTAATAAAGCTGCCAGGTGTTCTTCCTCATACTGCTCTTTTTCTTCATTTTCGGCTTCAGTTACGCCATCGGTAAAAGTAATAATGGAATCCCCCGGATTGAGGGTGACCGTTTGGCTTTCGTATCCGGCAAAACCGAACTTACCGAGCAGCAACCCACCTACATTTTCCAGTTCCGTAACCGAGCCGTCTTTTCTTATGAGGAAGGGCAGATTGTGCCCTCCGTTGCAGTATGAAAATTCTCCGGTTTTCAGATCCAACACACCGTAAAAAACAGTAACAAATGTAGCAATATCGCTGATGGGAATCAGCATCAGGTTTACCTTCGACAGGCACACCGCCGGATTATGCACTTCTGAGCCGATGGATTTTAGCATGGTATCGCACACCGCCATATAAATTGCGGCAGGCATTCCTTTACCGGCTACATCCCCGATGAAAAAAGCGAGTTTATCCTCCCCGATTTTAAAAAAATCGTAGAAATCGCCGCCCACGTGTTTGGCCGCAATCATGTGGGCGAATATATCAATCCGGGAATCATCAGGAAATGCGGGAAATTCTTTTTTCAGGATTTGCTGCTGGATTCGGGCGGCCATGTCGAGGTCGGTATTCATGGCATTGAGCTGCATTTCCATTTCCTCGGACTTTTCGATGCGCTCAATCTCGCTTATAGTTTTTTCGATGGTTGTCCGGAGGTCGCCAAAATCGATGGGCTTGGTTACGAAGTCATACGCGCCGCGATTCATAGCCGTGCGGATGTTTTCCATGTCTCCATAGGCCGATACCATAACGGTTTTGATACTATGCATCTTCAAAGCCTGCAGCTCGGAGAGCATCGTAAGTCCGTCCATTCCCGGCATATTGATGTCGCTGAGCACAAGGGAGACTTCCGGCGTTTCCTTTAGTACCGACAGGGCCTCCCGACCGTCTTCAGCGAACAAAAACTCATAGTCGCGTGATTTCACCTGTTGACGGAACCTCTGCAGCATCAAAATCTGAAGATCGGGTTCATCATCTACTACGAGTATCTTTCTGGATTTTGATGTCATTTTGATTCTCCCTTTTTGTTGATCATGTTCATGATTTCATCCTTTAATTTATTGAAGTCGATCGGTTTGGTAAAAAACGCCTTCGCACCCGACTCCACCGCGCGGTTATAATTTTCCTCATCGCCATAGGCCGATATCATACTTACTTTTACATCAGGATACTCAGATTTTATCCGCTCGAGCAGTTCAAGCCCTGACATGCCCGGCATATTAATGTCGGAAAACACATACACCACTTCAGGAGGATCGTGTTCATTAAGAAGGTTGAGGGCTTCCTGACCCGAAAATGCAAAAACAAGCTCAAGATCACCGCTCCGGATCTCTTTTCTGAACTTCTGCCTGAACAACGCTTCGACGTCTTTTTCATCATCAACCACAAGAAATTTCACAATTTATCCTCCCGTTGAGCCAACGTTATACTGAAAATCGTAAATTCATTTCTTTTTGATTTTACGTCTAATATACCACCATGGGCTTTAATAATATCGTTAGTGATACTTAATCCCAGCCCGGTTCCCTGCGTACCTTTCTTTGTCGTAAAAAACGGCTGCAGGATGTTGTCCTTGATCTCATCGGGAATGCCGGGGCCGTTGTCTTCGATTTCGATGGAAATTCCGGAATCAGTCTTCTGTGTTCGAATCGTGAGTTTGGGAGAATAATTTTGAATTTTAAATTTTGAATTTTGAATTGATTTCTCCCGCATGGCATCAAATGCATTATTGCACACATTCAAAATCACCCGTGAAAAATCCTCGGTGATCATCGGGATTTCACCAATCGAATCATCCAAATCCATCTGTATATCCACGTTAAATGGATTTTTACTTGCCCGCATACCGTGGAAGGCAAGATTGACGTATTCTTTAATGACTGAATTGAGAGGGGCAGGTTCCATTTTGCCGGATCCTCCGCGCGAGTGCAAGAGCATCGATTTAACGATACTGTCGGCTCGTGTGCCATGACCGTGGATTTTTCGGAGATTGGTTTCAATATCATCCAGAATTTCGGAAATAGCATCTATGTTTTTGTTGTCGCCGGGCAGAGACGAGATGCCTGGCGGAGACGAACTGTCCTGTGGAGGCGCAATGCATTGCGTCTGTACGGCGGCCAATTCCGCCCGTATTTCATCAACCATTTCAATGGATACCTCTGAAAAATTATTCACAAAATTCAGCGGGTTTTTAATTTCGTGGGCGATGCCGGCCGTGAGCTGTCCCAGGCTGGCCAGTTTTTCCTGTTGGATCAGCTGAGATTGGGTGGCGTTCAGATTTTTTAAAGTATCATTCAGTTTATCGCTCAATTTTTTCTTTTCAATAAACCTTACGAAAATGATACCTATCAGCATGAGGGCAATTATCAACCCGGCCAGAATGATGTTACGCTTGAGTCGCTCGCGGTTAATCTCGATCTGCTGCAGGGCCATAAGCTTTTCATTACTTTCCTGGTTGAGTGCCATTTCGTTTTCAAAAGACAGAATATTGGTTAATTGGGTAATCTTTGAAAGATTTGCTGCTGAGAGCACAGAATCTTTCACTTCTGAATAAATGATACTGTTGAGATAAGCATTTCTGAAGTCTCCAAGGTTGAAATAGGTTTCTGCAATTCCCCGGTAAACCTCTTCTTTAACCTGCAGATTTGTTTCAGGAATTGTTTCTTCGGCAAGCCTGAGCATTTCAATGGCTACCTCATACTCACCTTTGAAAATTGCTATTCCGGCTAACCCTAAATGTGCTCTCGACTTTCCGGTTGAAGCGTCGATTTCGCGGCTTAGCTGCAAGGCGGTTTCATAATTTTCTTTCGCATTGTTTGCCTCAGATAGCATCAGGTAGTAGTCCCCTAAACGCAACCTGGCATTTACAACCGAGATTTTAAAACCAATCTCGTTACTATACGTCAGGCCTTCTTCGTAGTATTCAACAGCTTCGGTTATATTCCCCTGCGATGCAAGTATATCGCCTATATAGAGATAGCTGGAAAACGTATTGTAACTATCATTGGATTCAAGTCGCAGAGCCAGCGCCGCCCGGTGATGAACCAGGGAAGAATCCGGCTGACCAGCGCGGCTGTAAGTAACACCCATATCGTTGTGTATACGTGCAATACCCAGCTCATTATTGGCTTCCTGGAATATTTCGAGTGCTTCCTGCTGGCTTTTGAGAGCATCCTCCCATTTTTCAACAAAGGCATACACAAAACCCATGGCAAGTAAGGATTCAACAATAGCCGGGCTGTCGTTTAATTGCCGGGCGATTTTTAGTGATTCCATCAAATATTCGAGCGAATCTCCATAGTTACCCCTGCTTCGCAACACCAGCCCCATGTTAAGCAATTGTCCCATATAGCTGGATTGGTTACCGGATGACTTATATAAATCCAGGGCTATGCTATGAAATTCCAGAGCTCTATCATCCTGACCCATACGATCATACGTGCTCCCCAATTCGGAATAAATAGCGGCTATCTCCCGGGTATCGGTTTCCTGTAACAAAAGCAGTCCCGTCTTCAGACTTTCTTCGGCAGCCTGTATATCATATTCCCTCAAAATACGGGCATAGGTTACATAGCTATCAATTGTTAAGGCCTTAATCTGGTTGAAAATATTCGAACCGGACTCAGTTTCAAGCGAATCTAACAGGCGTTTTGATAAATCAAGGGCACGTTCTGCGTAGAACAAGCTGCGCTCATTTTCGAATTCTTCATAATTCTGTTGTGAAAGCTCAATTGATTGATTGATTCGCACGGTGTCGGCAAGATCCGGAGCACTGCGTTCTGTATCCTGCACGGGTATTCCGAATGCCGGGCCTGTAAAAATTAAAAGGGCTATTAAATATGTAGTTATCATTTTGTGTGCCTGTCTGGAAGTTGAATGATAAAAATTGTGCCTTCGCCTTGTTTTGTTTCCACCAGTAATTCACCACCATGAGCTTTTATAATATCATGGGTAATCGAGAGCCCCAGCCCCGTACCTGCTGTTCCTTTCTTGGTCGTAAAA
>PXDL01000128.1 GCA_003566395.1 Balneolia bacterium
GTCCGGACATCAACATGAAAAAGTACAGCGGCGACTTTAAAGGAACGCCGGTATTTTTGGGATGCAGTGATCAGGATTTTCACATTCCGGAATCGCGCGTAAACGACTCTGCCGGAATTTTTAGCAAGATGAATGCCGAGGCCGAAGCCGTAATATATCCCGGCATGGGCCATACCATCAATCAGGATGAAATTCTGCGCGCGCAGCGCATTCTGGATCGCTGATGATGAAATACGGGCGTGAAATTTAAATAAAGGCCGGAACCTTTCACCCTGACAAACCGGGAATAAAAAAAGCCTATGCATTCGTGCGTGGGTTTTTTTTTGATTAAGCGTCAAGTCTGTCAATGTTAAATGTCCGCTATGATGCTATCCTTCGGGAAAACACGGAGAGAACCTGACAGGTTTTGAGATTGAGGAAAATTCCGTATCATAATGAAAGCGCTTACATTTTAACAGGTGCATCGGATTCGACAGGAAGAATTAGCCGGACGGCAGGCTTCAATTTGCCGTACATCATTTTTTCTTAGCCGTCTGTCTTAATGCACGGAAACTACTTCCACATGAAAAAATATCTGATACTTTTTAGCTTTCTTTTTTTTACGGCCGCAACGCTCAACGCCCAGCAGGATCGCACTATGATCCAGGGCTTTTACTGGGACGTAACTCCCGGCGGCGTTTGGTACGATACGCTTGCCGTACAGGCGCAACAGCTCGGCCGCGCAGGATTCGACGGCATCTGGCTGCCGCCTCCGAGTAAATCGGCCGCCGGTGGTTTTGATGTAGGATATACTCCTTACGACTATTACGACCTCGGCGAATTCGACAGCCGCGCCGGAGACCAGACTTCCGGCACCGGAGCGTTCATCCCTACTCGCTACGGTACCAAAGACGGATTAATTCACGCTATACAGCAACTCAAGGGAAACGGCCTTGAAGTCTATGCTGATATCGTCCTGAATCACCGGTCGGGCGGAAATCTGGAGCCCAATATTTACGCCGAATTTTACACCAATCCGGACGGCGGGTCGCTTTTTAGCCCGGACGGAGAAAGCACCTTCACCGCTTATCCGCTTACTCACGGCTCCGGACGTGTGGCGTGGCCCGTAGGAGAAGGCAACGAATTCTTTTTCCCAAACTCGGTGCATAACCAAAGCAATACCGGCGATTTTCTCAGCGGAAGCCAGCTGGCCGGTTTTCACCAAATGTATGTGAATGAGTTTGGCTACACCAATGCGCTCCACACCGGGGCAGGTGAAACGCTTGCGGTAGGAGACAGCCTGAAAGTATGGGGCGATTGGCTGACCGAGACGCTCGACCTCGACGGCTACCGTTTCGATTTCGTAAAGGGCGTCCATCCGGAGTATTTCAAAGATTTTATGAGCTACGGAGCCATGCAGGGAAAATTTCATGTACATGAACTTTTTGACGGAAGCATGGATCGGAAACAGGCATATCTGGAGATGATCAATACATCCAACTCGCCGTTTAGCCCGTCTCCTCCGCCTCCGTCTGAAGGCGCAGTTTTCGACTTTAACATGCGTTTTGCCTACAAAGCGATGAGCGACGGGGGCAATGATTACGACATCAGGAACTGGCACAACAGCGGGCTTCATAACGTTTTCGGCGTGCCGTTCGAGCAAATTGTGACGTTCGTAGATAATCACGATTTCGACCGTACCGACTACAACGGAGAGGTAAATCAGCCCGGCCACAGTCCGGTGGTGAACAATAAGATACTGGCCTATGCGCACATGCTTACCCATCCCGGTTACGCACAGGTATGGTACCGCGACTACTTCATTTACGGGTTGCGAGATGAAATCACCCTTTTGCTTCAAATCCGAAATCAGTTCGGCAGCGGATCATATAAAGCCTTAACCCGCCCGGTTGACGGCCCGGACGGTCCGTTTTTCCCCGGAAACCCGAGCGAAGATCCCAAACATGTGTACATCGCCGAGCGAAGCGGCACCGGTGGTGATACCGGCCTGATTGTGGCGATCAACAAGCACTCCGATTTTAATATTGATGTCTGGGTATCAACTCAGTGGCCGGAACGTGAACTCTACGATCTGACGGGCAATTTCGGCGGAACCATAACCGTGGAAGAAGACGGCCGCGCCAGGATCGAAACCCAGCCTTCCAGCTATCATGTTTTTGTGCCGGTTGAGTTCGAGTTGGAGCAGCCACCGGTAAATATCGCACTGAATGAGATTGTATCACCGTCCGGAACGCGCTTCATCAATGAAGATATTACGCCTTCGGTTGTGGTAACCAACGAGTCTTTATTTGGTCAGCAGGATGTGCCGGTTTCCTTCACCATCACCCTGCAGGATGATGTAGTGTATGAAGAGGAAACGATGATCGATAACTTACCGGCCGGAGATTCCCGCCAGATCAGTTTTGAGAGCGTGAGTTTTACGGTGCCCGGGACCTATACCGCAACGGCTCAAATTCAGTATGATGCCGATCAGGATCCTTCCGACGATCAGCTGGAAGTAGTGTTTGAAGTGGTTGATCCGGATGAATCCACCGATTTCCGTATTGACGGCGTATTGAACGAGCCTCAGTATGTGCTGATGGCGGAAAAAGCCAACGATAACAGTGGATTTGGACCAAACAAGGACGTTCGCGCTATCTATTATTTTGCCGACTCCGACTCGCTCTATATCGGAATTGAAGGAGAAATGGTTCTTGGTGATAACGACGGTATCGGTTTGTTTCTCGATTTCGATGACGTATCGGGCGCTCCGGCCGGTACACCGCTTGGCGGCGTTGAAGGGGCCACCTCGTTTTTGAATACCGCAGAAGACGAATTCGCCATGGATTTTGAAGTCGATTACGGTTTTGTCTGGATCGGAGCACAAAACCGGGTAATTATGTCCGTAGCAGATTACACCGGCGATGAGCCGGAGGGATTGCTGGTACTGCCCGCAGGAAGCAGCCCATCAGGTAACGGCCAGACCGGTACGGGTCCGCAGGAAGACGGACTGTTTCCGGCAAACAGCATCCGCTATGCGATGCTCAACGACGGTGCCGGCGGAAATGGCGTGGAAGTGGCGCTTTCACTCAGCGACCTGGGAGTTCAGGGAGGCAGCTTCCGGGCCTTCGGGTTTATCGTCTCAGGAACAGCGTATTTTTCCAATGTACTTGTGCCGGGGGATGCGCAGGGTGATGCCGATGATTTCGGTAATTTCGGCTTCAACGTAAACTTCAACACAATAGAAGGCGGACCGTTTCATACAGGCTGGTTCTCCATTGATGAGCCGACAAACATTTCGGAGCCGGGACCTGAGCGTCCGGCAGAGATGGAGCTTAGTCAAAATTACCCGAATCCGTTTAACCCGACCACTACTATACGGTATGCGGTTCCCGAAACCGGAGATGTAACCCTTGAGGTGTTTAACGTATTGGGGCAACGCGTGGCCGTACTGGTCAATGACGTCATGCAGCCCGGCACCCATACCGTCAGTTTTGATGCCTCCCGGCTTGCCAGCGGTGTATATATGTATCGCCTGACTTCAGCCGGACAAGTGCTGACCCGGAAAATGACGCTGGTTAAATAGAACGAACTTTTGTTCAGTTAACAGGGAACACGAAAAGGGAATCGGGGCTACGGCTTTGGTTCCCTTTTTTATTTGAGGTGCCGGCTCAGGAAGTGCAGCGTCTTGTCCCAGGCATCGGCGGCCGCGGCAGCGTTATATCGGTTTCCGGACGGGTTGGCGAAAGCATGATCGGCATCTTCATAGATATGGATTTCTAACTCTTTACCCAACTGAGCAAGGGTTCGTTCGAACGCATTCACCTGCTCCACCGGAATGCCGCCGTCGTCTTCACCGAAAATCCCAAGCAACGGTATTTCGATTTGAGCAAGCTCGTCTTCTTCCCGGTTCACCCGGCCGTAATAAATGACGCCGGCATCGTATTTTTCAGATAAAGAAACTGCCGCGTTAAGGGTCCAGGCTCCACCAAAACACCAGCCCATCACCCCGATTTTAGAAACGCCTGAGTCGGAAAGAAACGCTGCCGCTTCGCTCAAATTTAACCGCCCGACGTCTGTATTGGCCATTGCGGCACGCATCAGGGCCTGAGCGCGGTCTGAGTTATCAGCAACCTCGCCATCATACAAATCTACGGCCAGTACCCGGTAGCCTTCACCGGCAAGCCTGCGCGTCATCATCCGGATATTATCGTTCAACCCCCACCATTCGTGAATCAGGACAACACCGGGGAGCTCGCCTTCAATTTCGGCGGGTTCGGCAAGGTAGCCTTTCAGTTCTTCTCCGGCAGCGCTGCCGTAGATGACCTCCTCCTGTACCGAAACCCCGGTGCGGGGTTCATAATCGGAAGCCTGATTTGCTACCGGAGTTTCGTTGTGATGCTCGTGCGCCATTGCATCGGTGTATTCATCCTGATGCCCGGGATGGTCGTTGCTGCACGCCATCAATAGAAAAGTACAGATTATCGGGGCGAAAAAGATCGGGTATTTCATGGCATTCGTGTTCAAGTTTTGAGGGAAGGGAGATGCATCAGAGTTAGTAGATTTCAGATGCTTATCTGTCTGATTCAAAATAACCTACAATTTCCTGGCCCGGACCGTTCCAGAGCAGACGTGCGATAAGAGAAGCTCCTTCGGGATTGGGATGGGAATCTCTGGGAATTCGGATCCGGTCGTAATCACCCTCTACAAGTTCGGATAGTTTCGGGCTGATATCTTCATAATAAACTCCGGCAGATTCAAGCAGATCGGGTAAATGGCTGAAAACAAATCCGTTAATGTCGTTGTGAATATCATCATGAATAAACCCGGTAGTACTCACCCAAAACGGAATTTCCAACTCGTCCGCGATGCGGGAGGTTTCCACATAGAGCCGGCCGGTAAGCGCGGTGGTATAATTGAGGAAATCGGTTTCGGTTGTGAATGAAGGCGGCATGGGGTATTCAGGAAGCCGGTATTCCGTAACATCGGTGAAATAGGAGGTATTCCAAAGCAACGTTTGGAGATAGCTCGCCAGACGGGAGCGCTCCTGAATCCAAACCCACAACCTGTTATTGTCCAGCCGTTGCTTCAGCGGCGTTTCCTCCCAGCGCTTGGATGTTCGCAGTTCGGAATTGTCGAGGATGTACAGGTTTTTGGCGATCATGCGCTCGAAGTCATCATAATTATGCAGAAACAGGATGCCGTCGATCGGGTAGGTATGGCCGTACGTTTCAAGAAACGCCACCCAGTCGGCCAGGCCGGTACCCCCGACGCCGGCATTTACAAAATGAACGTCCGAATCGGGATGCTCTCTTGATGCAAATCGGTTGAGATGGTGCAGGTAGGTATCCGATTCCTGAAGCAGCAGCCCGAACGTGAAAGAATCCCCGAAAACCCAAATGTTTGTTCGGTTCTCATCAACCTCAGAGCCGCGTGTTCGCTGGGGCGACAGTTGGTATCGTACCCTGATGTCGTCGTGGGTATGAAGGGCACTCATATCGCTGCGGTTCATCATAAATCCGCGTTCATGCATTTCCAGCCAGGTGCTTTTTACCGGAGCATGATTGGCGATGCGCAGGTAGGCTTCAACGGCCAGCAAAGCCATAAAAAATGAAAATGTTACAACAATGAGGGCGAACAGAGTGTGCTTTAACGTCATGCTTAAGACTACTAATGATGTGGATTTGAAAGTCACCAATATAAAGTATGTGAAATAGCGGAGCGAATCTTTGGCTGTGATTCTTTCATTGTCCGGTAAAAAAAGCGACGAATAGACTTTCTAAGCCGCTACTTTTCTAATACATCTAATTCAAATTCATTGGGTGGATGTAATCGTCAAATTAAACCAAAGCTTTGCTTCTCTCCGGGCAATTCCGGGAAATACTCACCTTAAGGAATTCATTTTTTCAATCCGGAAATACCGGCGAATGGCAGGAGGAAGGAATCTGTTGAACTCACAACCTGAACCCAATTTGATTTATAGCGATGACCATTTCAAACCTTCCCGACGGAGATCGGCGGAAAACGCAATCCCGTTGTTTTTTTGTACATATCGATCAGTTGAATGCCGGGTTTTTTCCTGAGGATCTTTCTCCGCAAAACACCTCCCTTGTTTTTTGTGAGTCTGCCGCTGATGTCACCCAGATTCCTTTTCACAAGAAAAAGATTGTCTATATGTGGAGCGCACAACGTCATTTTGCTCATGAATGCGCAGAAAAAGGGTACCATATCGTCTATCTGAAAGGAACTGAATCCGCTGCAACGCAGCTCAGAGAATGGCTGGAAAGCGGGCGGGATGACATGAGCCTGGAATATATTGAGCCTGCAGAATGGAATATTCGGCATGAACTAAAAAATAATGCCGATTATTTTAAAGAAAAGTTGAAATGCCATCCCAACCGTTTCTTCATGTCTGATCCGGAAGAGTGGAGAGAGAAGATACGTGACGGCTATTTAATGGAATACTTTTACCGTGAAATGCGTAAACGCTCCGGCTATCTGATGAACAACGGCAAGCCCGAAGGCGGGGAGTGGAATTATGACAAGGAGAATCGGAAAAAACTTCCCAAAGGAAATAAGCCGCCCAAACCGGTTTCGTTTGAGCCGGACGGCATCACTCTGGCGGTAATGGAGGAGGTGGAAAGAAAATTTCCTGATAACTGGGGACGTACAGACGGCTTTCAGTATGCGGTGGACAGAAAAGAAGCACTGAAGGCGGCGGATGATTTTTTTGAAAACCGGTTTTTTGATTTTGGTCCGTACGAAGATGCCATGGCCGTTGATGAATATGTGATTTACCATTCCACGCTTTCTATTTATATGAATAACGGTCTGCTTACCGCCCAAGAGTTGTGCGAACGGGCCCTGAAAGAGTACGAGAAAGGAAAGGCTCCGATAAATTCTGTGGAAGGGTATATCCGGCAGATTATCGGCTGGCGTGAGTATATCCGGAATTATTACGAAGCCATGATGCCGGAGGTTCGGGATGCCAACGCATTCGGCTTCACAAACGGACTTCCCGAGGCTTTCTGGACGGGTGAAACGCCCATGAAATGCATCAGCGAATGTGTGAAGCCGGTGCTTGAAAACGGATATTCGCATCACATACCCCGGTTGATGGTGCTGAGTAACTATTCCAATCTCACAGAAACTGATCCCCGGGAACTGCTGAAGTGGTTTCACTACGGCTATCTTGACGCATGGGAATGGGTGGTGCTACCCAATGTACTTGGTATGAGCACGTTCGCCGACGGAGGCGTGCTGGCTTCAAAACCCTATGTTTCGAGCGGTAATTACATTAACAAGATGAGCGATTACTGCAAGTCCTGCCATTATTCGGTAAGCAAAAAAACAGGTGAAAAAGCCTGTCCTTTCAACTATTTGTACTGGAATTTTGTGAACAATCATCGCGAAGCGTTTGAAGAAAACGGCCGTGTATCCTTTATGATAAATATGCTCGATAAAAAATCCGAAGATGAGCTGAGGGATATAAGGGAAAGCGCGAAACGGTATATCGACGGGTTATGCCGTATGGAATAGGACGTGGATTCTCGCAGATATAGACGCAGATTGCGCAAGATAAATTTAATTACTACAGTTTGTTAACAACTCTTCGAATACCTCGCCGCATGTTTTTAGTATTAAAGTTCAGAAGCAAGCCAAGTCGATAATCACCCGACTTGAGATAGGTTAAAAACTGCGCAAAATGGGTTTCTGTCAGATATTCAACAGATAGTTCGTAATGCAGGCATTTATGATATGCTAATTCCAGCATCCCCGGACCCAGAGTACGGTGGACTTCAAAGACTGCATTTATTATTTCACCTGATATTTCGTGTTCGGTCATTTTCATAAAGATTGGAAAATGTTTTTTCCAGTTCTTGTGTTATCTGAGCCACTAAACTCTAAAACCTTACAAATACACATAATTGGCGGATATCAGCGTCAAAATCTGCGTTAATCAGCGTCCAAAATAGAATTGAATTTATGAAGAACATCAACAGCTACCGGGTTTTTAAACGCAATAATGTCGATCCCAATCCGGAAGGGGAGTATGTATTGTATTGGATGCAGATTAATCGGAGGTTTTACTACAATTATACGCTGGAGTATGCCGTGGCCTGGGCCAATAAACTCGGTAAGCCGCTACTGATTTATGAAGGCCTTTCGTGCGACTATCCCTGGAGGACGGCTCGTTCACACTGGTTTATTATGCAGGGGATGAAAGAGCATCAGGAGTTTGCGAATCAGCGCAAGCTTAACTATTACGGATTTCTGGAGGAAGAAAAAGGGCAATATTCGGCACTATTTAATGAAATTACCGAAAAATCATGTATGGTGATCACTGATGAGTACCCGGTTTTCATAATGCGGAAACGAAATGAAGA
>PXDL01000498.1 GCA_003566395.1 Balneolia bacterium
ACATCCATTAAATAGACCGCGATGCGCGAAGACCTTAAGTAGTACGAAGGGTGTTGTATGATAAAATTATCATGCTATCCCGGGGAAGTGTTTTCAAATGCCCCCAATAATTCCGGCCTTGTGGAAAAATGGCGCAGGTCGCTCCGCTCTCAATTGTGAATGGTGAATGGTGAATGACTTTCACAAAGAAAATTATTTAAATAAAATCTCTGGATAAATTATATATTACTAATGATTTACAACTGATACTGTTCACTGATACTGGTTACCTTTTGTCCGCACAAAAGGTAAGATATGTCTACTTCGAGATCTAAATCCTTTATTTGTACCCTACCCAACGGTTAGCGCCATTTGACCACATGTTTATAAAGCAGCCTTGTCACACAGGGATATTTACGCTGATTTAGAATCGAACTCAGGTTGACAGGTACACCTAAAAAAAAGCCACCCCCCGATCAGGGAGATGGCTTCTAAACGTGTGTAATTAGATAGGTTGTTATCTAACTGGTGTGTGTGTGATGTAAGTCCTGTTACATTCTCAGGACACTCTTGATCCCCTATTGATCATCTTTTTCCCCTAAAAAAATCATTGAAGCTTTTAAAATTGCGTGGTTAACATGATGCCCGGCACCGCAGGTTTCGCGCGACATCCCCGGATTCGAGGGGGATACTTCGTTCCGGTTTAATCGGGCAGCTATCTGCAGTTCCGGGATAAGCATCATGTATATTCAGTATGTCAATTTTGCGATCGGCCCTTGCCGTTTCGCGGGTTTCAGTTTGTTAGATGGTGTAAGCTTGTCGGCCAAGATGCCGGAGTGTGCAGTCACAGTGCACTACTCCGGCCTTGTCTGGCAACCTACCCCCTAAGTAGTTTCACAAATGGTGCATATAAGGTTAAAGTGGCTGAGGTTTTCACGTCAGTAAGTATTTCTTTGTTTTTTTACGAAGTGAGGGAAGATTCGGCATCTTGTCTGCGTTGCGGTACTTCTGATCGGCCAAACCTTTACCCGCATACATATTCAGCGTCATTCCATACGTCAGCATCATCATTCTGTAATACTGCCGGTCACAGGTACGAAGCATTAATCGTTTCATGGTTGTTTGGTTAGGCATTCGTTTTGTTGTTAACTTCTGAGATCATCATTTTAAATGATCGTTTTGTTGTGTGTTGTTGCTGTATTAATGATAGTTAATTAAGCCACATTAATGAACAGTTTTACTGTTCCGATATCGGAAAAGGATGTTCCATATCACGGAAAAACACACCCTGAAGGCCGATTCTTAAATCCGAACATGATTTTAGACGGCGTCGGGAGAAATTCATCGGTTTGATTAATTGAAAATGAATCATCTTTAAAAACCCGAAAACCGACGCCCGTTTCCGCTTCTCTCCGGCAGAAAATAAAGCCACCACCTTTTCAGGGTGATGACTCTTCTTTGCTTTACGTGTAGTGTTCATTTTGATCCTGGATTTTTATGCCGGAGAAGATAGAGTTTTCGAATTCACATAGAGTTCTGAAAGACAGGCAGGTCTGTTACCTGCTTGGTTACAGTTACTGTCTGGACCGGACTGAACCTGCCTGTCGTTTCAGAAAACGTTCAAAATTGATATTCATAAAATCATAGACTTAAAGTCGTCAGGGATTTAAACAGGTTCGGCACCCTCAGATTCACCGGTTGTCTGTTTGATTTTCATTCTCAATTCCTGAATTAATTTAGCTGGTATCAGACCACACAAACCTGCCAAAGAACTGCACTTTTCTGCCATTTGGCTCTCTGAATGCTTTTTCACAGGCAGTTTCATTGCTTCAACCTTTTGCGAAAGCCCTTTACCAGTTACGTATTTTCACTATATTGAGGCTAACCTCAAACAACTAACAAGACCTATCTATGTCTTTCAATTACTGTGGCCGTATGCGCACCTACCCGGCTTTTATCCTTTCAGTTATTTTAATTGGGTCGGCTTTTGTATTTCAGGGATGCGGGGCCGAGCACCAATCGCAGACCAATACCAATCCGTCCGAAATTTCAACCGAGCAGCAAATATTCTGGGACGCCCTCCGGCAGCATTGCGGAAACGCGTATCAGGGTGAGCTGGCCGACGCAACGCCTTACTATCTTCCTTTTGACGATTCCAATGTTATCCTGCATATACGCGATTGCTCCGGTTCGGCCATGCACCTCGCCCTGCATATCGGAGACGACCGCTCGCGTAACCTGATGCTCACCAAAGTTGAGGGCACCCTTCAGCTTAAGCACGATCACCGCTATGAAGACGGAAATGAAGAGTCTGTTTCTCAATACGGGGGGAAAGCTCCCAAACCCGGACTCGTGAACCGTCAGATTTTCAGGGCCGATGCCCATACAACGCGCATTTTACCCCAGCGCTACGATAATTTCTGGTTTCTTGATATAATGGATGAGACCACGCTGGCCTACGGTGTTCACTGGCCTACCTACGGGCACTCTATACGAATAGAATTTGACACTTCGGCCCCGGTAAGCGCCCCGCCTGCTCCCTGGGGATTCGAATCTAACTAAGGTAATCTATCCGGCAGATTGGGTTTCTTCACCCATTAGATCGTCCCACAGCCGCATGGTAAACACGTAAACTCCGCGAAAGATAAAAATCGTAAAGACGATCATAAGTCCAATCTCCTGAAGCGTGATAATGGCAATTCCGTAAAAAATGAACAGGAAAACAACCGGGCGGTTTTTGCGCATATATTCCCGGTTGAAGCGCGGGATTTTATCGAACGGCACCGTGCTGACCATCAACAAAGACAAGATAATAATAATAGGAATCACCACGGAGTTCACGCCGTGTTTGAACAAATCGAAATATTCCGGGGATGGGTGAAAGGTTAGAAAAAAAGCCACCAGCATCATTGCCTGTGCCGGAATAGGCAGCCCTCTGAAATAAGATGAGGGTTCAGTTTTGGCTTCCACATTAAACCGGGCCAGACGGATGGCGCCACAAAGCACCGGTAATGCCGCAATCAGCGGAAGCACGATGTTGGGTGAATCACCAAATGCGTATGCGTAAATTAAAAAACCGGGAGCCGCACCGAAAGAAACCACATCACTGAGGGAATCCAGCTCAATACCGAACAAGCTGTCGCCGTTGGTGAGCCGGGCCATGAAGCCGTCCAGCGCATCAAAAAAAGCAGCCAGCACAATCAGCCACGCTGCGATAATCAGTTTTCCTTCAAAAATCATCACCAACGCCAGGAATCCGGAAAAGAGATTCATGAGGGTAAAAAAACTGGGTACAATCGCCCTCGGCAACGGCTTATTTATGCGCTGCCGTAAACGTTCGTTTGCGCGCCGGCGAAACTCTCGCCCGCGTCCACGGAATTTACGGCTCGGTATATTGGATTTAACCCCTTTCCCGATCACTTAAAGACTCCCAACACGGTTTCTCCGGCCACGGTACGCTGACCCACTTTTACTTTAAGGTCGAAATCGGCCGGCACAAGAATATCCATTCTGGAACCGAATTTCATCATTCCGAAACGCTCACCGGCTTTCACTTCATCGTCTTCATCAATATGGTAAACGATTCGGCGGGCTATGTAACCGGTAATCTGTCTAAAAAATACGGGTGTTCCGCCGGGGTGAATCATGCCAAATTCGGCGCGCTCGTTAAGCTCGGACGCTTTTTCATGCCAGGCTACAAGATATTTACCGGGGTAATAGGTTGCCTGTGTGATGCGCCCTGAAGCCGGTACGCGATTTACGTGCACATCCAGCGGAGAAAGAAAAATACTGAACTGCGTACATGCTCCCTCAAAAAAATCGTGGCGAATGCTCTCATTTAGTAAAATGACTTTTCCGTCGGCCGGGGCTACAAGCAGATTGTCTGAGTTCTCGGGCAGCTTACGATCCGGATCCCTGAAAAAGTAGAGCGTAAATCCGGCGATAAATACGGCCAAAGCTGAAAGTAACCACGCCCAATACCCTCCGGCAAAATACCCCGCAACTACAAGCACTGCAGAAATAATGAGTGCTGCTGCAATAACCGTAAACCCTTCTTTGGCAAACATAAATCCCTTTAATTTACAATGTGACGCATAATGTCGTTGAAAGTCACAAAGATAAAAAGCCCGATTATCAATATTAACCCGATTTGCTGAAGCGCCATTCGGACTTTCACGGTTGGTTCTCTTCGGGTGACGGCTTCATAGAGCAGAAACACAACGTGCCCGCCGTCGAGCACGGGAATGGGAAGCATATTCACAATGGCCAGCGAAATACTAAGGAAAGCCACCAAATACCAGAATCCTCGCGTACCGCCGGCATCGGTTGCCTCTCTGGTTACCGAGGCAATCGCCACCGGTCCGCCCAGATTATCCTTAAATGAAATGGTGCCGCGGAACATCATCCCGAAAGCGCCGAGCATGCTGGTGGTCGTTTCCCATGTTTCACCAAATCCGCCGGCAAGGGAACGAAGCAAGCCCTGCTGTTCGTAAATTACGCCAAAATATTCAACCGGGTCCAGGCCGCCCACACCAATTAATCCCGAATCCGGATCAGGCGTTAATTCGAGGGAGATGCGTTCATTATCGCGCAGAACTTCAAGCTGCAAAGAGCCTTCCGATTCTCTGATCTTGCGCGACATCTGCGCAAAATAGCCGATTTCCTCCCCGTTTATACTCACCACTTTGTCACCAGGCTGAATTCCGGCTTCCTCGGCGGGAGAGCCACTGAGCACCGAGGCAATTTGACTGGGTATGGCGTATGTTACAAACAGAAATTCCGGATTGCGGTTCAGATAATCAAGAAAATCGCTCGGCGCGTTTATCACATGTTCACGGCCGTCACGCAGCACGGTAAACGAAAGATTACTTCGGGTCAGGTCGCTGATGGGAACCATATTGCCGCTTTCGTACACTTCCGGACGCCGTTCATTGATGTACAATAGCTCATCTCCGGTCTGAAACCCGATTTCATGAGCCACCGACGTTTCGGGAATATACATTGACCCTACCTTGTCGGACGGTATCATCTCCTTGCCGTAGAAGAACAGGAGCATTCCAAAAACCAGTGCCGCAAGCAAGATGTTGAATATCACCCCGGCGAGCATCACAATTAGCCGCTGCCAGACCGGTTTAGATCGAAATTCCCAGGGTTTGGGCTCTTCAGTCAAAAAGCGGCCGTCGTTGGTTTCATCAACCATACCCGCAATTTTCACATACCCTCCGAGCGGTGTGGCGGAGACGCAGTAGTCGGTATGGCCTACTTTTTTTCCAAACAGTCTCGGCGGGAAACCAACCGAAAACTGCTCCACGCGCATTCCGAATGCTTTGGCTGCAAGAAAGTGACCGAGTTCATGAACAAGAACCAGTATAAAAATAGCCAGAACGAACAGCAGTATTGTGAGTCCTAAGCCTGAGAATAATTCCATGTATCAGTATAATTGTATCGGGTTTCCCGCCGACTGTGCGACAGGGCATTTCGTGAAATAAATATTATAAACGCAGAAAATACGATAAACTTTTGCATCTGAAGCTGCATCCGCGCCGGTATTATGCCCGGGCTGCGCGCTGCCGTGTCTCTTCATCGATTGCTTTAAGGGTATCCACACCGAGCACGTCCGGAGTTGAGATCTCTTCAAGACAACCCGATACGATCTCGGGGATTCTAATATAAGAAATATCTTTGTTGAGAAAGCGATGTACGGCGACCTCGTTGGCGGCATTAAGAATGGCCGGGGAGAATCCACCCGCCTCAATGGCTTCCAGGGCCAGCCTGAGACAGGGAAACCGCTGATAGTCAACAGGTTCGAAGGTCAGACTGCTAAGTTCGGCAAAATCCATACGGGGGGTATCAAGGGTGATGCGGCGCGGCCACGTAAGGGCATACTGAATCGGTACTTTCATATCGGGGTAGCCCATTTGAGCTTTAGTAGAGCCGTCGGCAAAGGTAACCATCGAATGAATGATGCTCTGCGGATGAACCACGGCCTCAATTTTATCCAGAGGCAGGTTGTACAGCCAGAATGCCTCAATAATCTCAAGGCCCTTGTTCATCATCGTAGCCGAATCGATGGTTATTTTCGAACCCATGTTCCAGTTAGGATGTTTAAGCGCATCCTCAACGGTGATGTCCTTCATCTTATCGGCACTCCAGGTCCTGAATGGTCCGCCGCTTGCGGTAATGAGCAGTTTCTCAATCGGATTTTGCTCCTCCCCTATCAGGCATTGAAGAATGGCGCTGTGCTCGGAATCCACAGGGATTAAATCTTTGATTCCGTTTACCGTATAACCTGCCAGCAGCTCACCACCCACTACCAGCGATTCTTTGTTCGCCAGGGCAACTTTTTTGCCCGCATGCAGGGCTTTCACCGTAGGTACAAATCCGGAAAAACCAACCAGTGCATTCAGTAAAATATCATAGTTGAGGCTGGTGCACAGCCCGAGGAGCTCATCATATCCCTCTAAAAGCTCGGTTTTTCCGACGGCACCGTTCAGGCCGGACTTCAGTTTTTTAAGCCGTCCCGCTGAAGTAATCACGGCCACATCGGGCTGAAATTCTTCAATTTGCTCAGCAAGCAATCCGGTATTTGAATGTGCACTTAAACCGGCTACTCTGAAAACTTCCGGGTTGGCCCTGATGATTTCAAGGGCCTGGGTACCGATTGATCCGGTTGACCCCAGAATTAAAACGTTAATTCGACTCACGTAAATACTTTAAATGCATGTTCATTTCCTGTGCCCAACAGTAAGGGAGGCAACCGGGTTCCTTCGGCCCGAATCTCAGACGTATTTATCCAGTTCGGGATCAATATGCTGGTTGGCCACAAAAACACGACGAATGCGATTGGTTCGGTCAAATTCAAAATTCAGACGCCCAAGAACAACTCCTGCGTGGCCCACCTGGGAAATAATGGTAGGATTTTTGCCTCGTTTTTCAACAATGTGCGGCTCATCAAGTAATGTATGCGTATGTCCACCTATAATCAGGTCAATACCGTCCACCTCATTAGCAATCACATAATCACTGACCTGATCGGATTCATATTTGTAGCCGATATGGCTGAGGCAAATCACCATATCGCATCCGTGATCTTCGCGAAGCCTGCGCGTAAGCTGCCTGGCCACCAGCTGTGCATTTATGTACCGGACACCTTTGTGAAGGTCCGGAAGCACAAGATTTTCAAACGCGATACCAAGCCCGAAGATACCGATTTTGACCCCGTCCACGTATTTAATAAGTGTTTCTTTAGTAAACCGGGCCATTTCCGGGGCGCCGTCAAAATTATAATTGGAAATAACGAACGGGAAACCGGCCTTTGGCGCCACATCCACAAATCCCTCAACTTTATTATCGAACTCGTGATTGCCGATGGTGCTCGCATCATACTTCATCATCGTCATCAATTCGAAATCGAGGGCGCCATGATAGTAGTTAAAATAGGGCGTACCCTGAAAAACATCGCCGGCATCGAGGAGCAGATTATTCGGATTCTCCCGGCGTATTTTTTTGATAAGCGCCGCACGACGGGCCGCCCCTCCCAGCTCTGCATAGGCACCTGAACCCATCGGAAACGGATCAATCCGCGCATGGGTGTCGTTGGTGTGCATAATAGTAACCATTTTAGAACTGCTGCTTCTTCCATAGGATACGAGCGGTCTCATCCCTATCAGCCCCAATCCTGCACCGGCTGCGGTTACCTGTTTTAAAAACGTTTTTCGGTTGATTATTCCCATTGCTACCTTCTGATTCTTCCGTCTGTTTGCGGCTCTATAGACGCCAGTGTGTTCAGATGCTCAATAAATGCATCACGAATTAGCTTATCGGTATTGACGCGCTCTATGGGGTCCCAGAGTGTGGGGAGCGGGCCACCTCCGTCGGCCATCCAGTTGTTGGTGGCCACCCAGTACGTTCCGGACGGATCCACGCGGTTATCACCTACCAAAAGGTCGGTAGCCCGGTTCCCGTCTATACGCATGCGTAGTCCGCTTACCGGCTCTCCACCCTCCGCTGCCAGCTCATGGGCAAGCTGCAAAATCTGGGCGCCGTTAAATTTCAAAAGGGTGATGTAATTCTCGAAGGGCATGAGTTCATACATCGTGCCCACGGTCACATTTCCCTCAGGTATGGGGATGCGAAGTCCGCCCCGGTTCAAAATGCCGATATCAACCTGCCGCCCGAGTTCGCGCGATCCGTACGTTCTTATGATATCGGCGGTCAGATTTCCGAGAGGACTTTCAGGTTGTCCACGCTCAATGACCCCTTTGCTTACTGTAATGCGGCGGTTCATTTTACGGTTCAACTCAACCGCGTATTCCTTCACAAGGGCGACAACTTCCGGGTCGGGCTCAAAACTGTCGTTTATCCTGATGTAATCTTTC
>PXDL01000155.1 GCA_003566395.1 Balneolia bacterium
CCCCCCCCATCCTCCTAAAAATCATAATAAATCCGAATCACCACTCTTCGGTTTATGGCCTGGTTTTCGGGGATGTCGGCTCCCAGTTCGTTTTGGTTGGGTAGAAGCGGGCGGGTGTCTGCATAGCCGGAGGCTTTCAGGCGGGACGGCTCGAAGCCGCGCTCGATGAAGTATTTTATAATATTGGCGGCCCGTGCGGTGGATAATTCCCAGTTGGAGGGAAATCTCACGGTTTGGATGGGACGGTTATCGGTATGGCCTTCCACATCAAGGTGATACTGATAAAAACGAAGCTCATCAAGGATTGAAATAATCTGATCGATCACTTCTTTCCCTTCCGGCAGCAGCGTGGCCTCGGCGGTTTCATAAAAGGTCGCATCGGTAAATTTGAGGCGCAGCTCGTCCTGGCGTGTCCGGATTTGAAGCCTGCCTTCTTCCACCTTGTCTGCAAGAATGTTGTTAAGATCCTGATCGATCTCTCCTATGGGAGTCTTTATTCTCTCGGTTCCCGTGATTACCGACCGTAGCCCGCGCGCATCGTCCGCAAAAATGGCCATATCGAATCGTGCCAGGCCCGCCAGAATTATAAAAAAGGCCAACAGCAGCATAAAAATATCCAGAAAGCTGAGCTGCCAGGTTTCATTGGTGAAGCCTTCCTCTTCTTCCGGCCTGAATTTACTACGGTATTTCATAGAATTATGCCTCGCATCGGATTCACCTACTTATCCGGTTTTCTTTGCCATTTCCGGAACGTTGTCATTCAAATCCGACTGAAACGCGTTCAGGCGGTCGAAGATCATGAGCGGAGATTTGCCTTCGTGCAGCATCAGAACTCCTTCGAGCATAACCTTTTCCCTGAAAAACTGTTTTTGTGCCAGAATTTTCAGCTTGGTGGACATCGGAAAAAGCAGCAGGTGTGCCGAGGCCAGTCCGTACAGGGTGGTCATGAGCGCAAAAGAGAGGCCCAGACCCAGCTGCTCGGCATCCTGAAAATTAGCGAGCATAATGATAAGCCCGAGTAATGTTCCCAGCATCCCAAAAGCAGGCGCGGCGGTGCCCATAGTCTGATAGACCCTGGCGGGCTGTAAATTATTGGTGTACCGCTCTTCAATCTTTATCTCCCCAAGCTCCCGGATTTCTTCCGCCGGATAGTTGGTGTTGATCAGCGTAAACAGGTAGCCTTCGAAGGAGTTGCCCAGCTGCTTTCCAATCTCACTACGGGATTTGGTTCGGTTCTCGCGCATCATCTGCTGCCAGCGCAGAATCTGGGCGCGGTCTTGCTTCAGGCTTCTGTCATCAATTGCGCTTTCAGAAAAAATGTAGATCACAGATTTTATGGCGTTCGCGATATCTTTGAACGGGTAGGAAATCATCACATGCAGCATCACACCCCCGATGATAATACCCACGCTCGGCAGGTTCAGAAAATCCAGCACCTCCGGCATGCGAATGATATCCGTCACATCCAGAATTTGAAGTGCGGAAATCAGCATCAACACAAAAAAGAGAGCTACGGCAAGGATGTTCAGCCAGGAAATTCTCATCGGCTTATTTTTCAGGGTTTAGGTATTTCAGGGTGATGATTCCGGGCGTTATCATATCTGTTCTTTATTCCCGATCTTTCATCATTAGTTAACTATCATTTCATCCGGTTCTGTCATCGCGGAAGAATAATCCGCTCAAAGACCGTGTCGTCCAGCTCCAAGGCCTGCTGCCAGAGCCGTTCCGCCTGTGAATCGGCCCCGATTCGGTAAAAAATCATGCCCTTTAGCGCGAGGGCGTCTGCGCTGTCTTCAATTTCCAAAGCCCGGTTTACCAGTCCGAGCGCCTCGGTATAGGCTCCGTCGTGGTAGCGCTGCTGTGCTCTGAAGAAAAGGTCCAGCTTCTTGTTTGCCCGTCGGGAGTATTCCTGATAAGCAGCATCGATGAACGCATTGCTCAACCTGACTTCCTCCTCAGCTACGGGTTCGGGTTCCTGCTCACGCTCCACCTCTTCGGGCAGAGCGTCCCCGGTCTCTTCCGGCTGCTGTGGCCGGGAGCTGCCGCAGGATGCCACCAAAAGCAGCACAATAAACAGCGCAGCAAGGGATATCAAAGCCGAATTTCTCATGCTTTACCTCCCGCAGGCACCGCTGTTTCCACGCCTCTTACGGATTGCCTTACCGCCCGCAAAAATCGCTGCATCGCGGCTTCACGGCGTTTATCCGGCAGATTTTTGTAAACATCCATTTCCCCCCGTATTACCATTTGCTCCCGTTCCGGCCGCAGCGACAGTATGCGTTCGGCCGTCTCTTCCTCAAGGGTGGAAATGGCCGCGCCTATGGTCTGACTGTCCAGCGGGGCGATGGCGTCGGCAATCCGTTCGTCGTCGAGTTTCGAAAGGGTGCGGAAGGTGATAAGTTTTTCCGACACCGCGGCCGACCAATCGGTGTGTTCGCGCATCAACTGAACTGCATAGGCATCCTGTTCGGAAATCGGAAGCGACTCGATAAGCTCAACGGTCTGCCCCACTTCTTCTTCCGTCCAAAGCTGAGGAGCATCTTCTCCGCTTGTGTGGTCAAACAGCCTTTCGGCTATTTTTTCATACTCCGGATAGGTAACCTGCTTCAGTTTCGGCAATTCCATCATGATGCGTCCGGCTTCGTCACGGCCGAAACTCTGAAGCACATGCCCGGCCCGACCGCTTTCCAGATGACTGAGAACCAACGCTTTTTCGGTTTCTGAAAACGACTCCATCGCTTCCAGGAGCGCCTTATCCGTAATGTGATCGAGAAAATCGAAATCGTTAAGGGCGAAGAGGCCTTTGCGCAGGGTGTCGTCGCGGAAGCGCGCCTTGAGATAGCCGTGTATGCGTTCGGCTTCTCTTACGGCATCCTGTTTAAGAGGCTGTGAACTCCGGCCGGCAAGCTTCTGAAGCTGTTCAAATTTATCGGGACTCATGGCGCCCCGCAGTACGCGCACCATCTTGGGATCCGTAAGCTGAAGCAGGCCTGCCGCGCGATTCATACCCGCCTCCCCTTCTTTTACCGCCCAGGATTCAAACAACCGCGCCATTTCACCGGGATAGCGCAGCATATATTGAAGGAGGTAGCTTTCAGCCTGCATCTCCATAGCGGATGCGCTTTTGTCGGTGTTCCCGGCAAAGGCCGTTGTGCCGGCTTCCTCACCCTGATCCAAACCGCCCTCACGGCCACCAAACGCGCTTGCCTCGGCTTCTTGCTTTTTCTTTTTCCGGCGCTGATAGAATATCAGGGCCGCTATCAACAGCAGCACCAAAAGTCCGGCCGCCCAGTAGAGCCATTCAGGGAGGTCCGTGGTCGCTTCCGCTGTTTCGGGCTCGTCCACATCCTCAGGGGCGGGCTCAACCGTTTCGTCCTGCTGCTGCTCCGTTTCAGGAGAGGGCGATGCGGCGATATCCTGACGCTGAGGAAATTCCGAGCGGATAATTTCTACGGTGTCGCCCCGCTCATCATCAATTTTGGCGGTAGCGCGAACCAGACGCTCGGCAAATGCGATTTGCTGATTGGTGTAATCCTCGGCCACAAAAAGCGTAACCTGAATACCCGTGAGTTCCATCACCATATCGGTAGGAGCCGGGGTATCCGCAGGTCTGTCCCGCCTCAAGAGGGAGGCCGGGATATTCGGAAGCCCAGGCAATCCTTCGGTGGCACGCGGACCTGCCTGTTCGGCCTCGGTTTCAGCGGGGAGCTGTTTGCGAATCAGTTCGAGCGAGACGCCGGTATTCACCAGATAGGTGGAGGGATCGAAAAAATTATTCATTGCTCCCTTTATGAGATTATCCAGCCGGTGCTCCATATCGGCCCGCTCAAGGGAGGTGGCCGGAGTTACGCGGGTTACAGTTACTTCCCCCTGCTCCTCTTCATCACCGGTATCCTGGGCGTAAAGCTGTGTTTGGGGAGTGAGTACCAGCGTACCGGCAACAAACATCACAACAAACAGCAGCCGCCTTATTCGAGGCGATCTGCGTGATGCTTCTTTTTTATTCGCAAAAGTTTTCATGGGAGACAGATTATCGGTTCCAAAATCATACATCATTACCGGTTACCTCTCTGAGTATCCAGCATCAGGTCGAGCAGCTCGGTATTCGGGATTGGGATATCGGGATTTTGCTCGTTCGCCCTGCGCCAGTGCCGCGCCGCTTCCGTACGGTCGCCCAGCAAATACAAAATCGTACCTCTCAGGGCGATAGCGTGATCGGTTTCAAAGGTAGCCAGGGAGTTATCGACAGCCCGTAGTGCGGCACGGAATTCACCCTGATAAATATATTGCTGCGCCCGGACATACATACCGACGGATTCCCGGAGGTCCGCGGTCAGTTCATCGTACAAGCGTTCTTCGAGCAGGCTTTCTGCGGTTACGGGCACAAACTCCTCGCCCTCCGGCACCAGCAGAATCCGGATATCCTCCACAAAATCGCCGTCGGCCAGCGACCGTATTTCGAATTCTTTTTCCCCGTCGTAATGTACTACGCCCAGGAAGTCGAGCTGGGTGGGGTCCACCTCCAAACGATAACGGCCGGGCGGGATATCCATCGCGTAAAAACCGCCGCCGTAAAACGTTCTGACGGTCTCTGAAAAATCGTTATCGATGCCGGTCATGAACAGACGCATACCGCCCTGACCTTCGGTTTCATCACCCCGCTTTACCGAGACCGTGCCGTCGATTACGCCCGAGCGGTAGAACGGGATTTCAATCCGCTTGTACTGATTCGGATCGGCAATGAATGAGAATTTATCGACCGCAGGCACCAGCAGCGGATGAGGAATGGCGTTTCGGTTGATTTCCAGATTGTAGCGGTAGTAGCTTTGCAGCTGGGTGAGCCGCACAACGCCGTCCCGCCCTACCCTCGCATTGGCCGAACGATCGAGCCTGACCGCTGCATGAGGCAGGATTTCATCACCCTCGTCAAACGTGCCGGAGTTGTTGTTATCGATAAACATCACTACCGAAGCCGCCGCACGGCCAACCTGCTGCCGGTCGGTGGCCTGAAGCCTGCCGAAGTTGTCATCAAAGCCTATGGAGCCGCGGAAGGTCTGCCGGGCCGTATAGTTTCCGGACGCGCTGCGGAAATCGGAAGAAGAGCGGGCACGGCCTCCCAGATCGAGATTAAGCCCGGCCTGCACGATGGTCAGCCCGCTTTGAAACTGCCGCGTTCCCCCGAAGGTAAACCGCCCGTTGCGAAACAGCGATCGGGTAATCTGCACATCCACTTGACGTATGCCGTCGAAACGCTGATCATAAACCGCGGAACCACGGAGCGAAAGCCCGCGAAACGGTCGCGGAAGCACCGATTGCCTCGGAATGGTGTACGAGGCCGAACCGGTCATCTGTCCGCTGCCGGGCCGATTCTCCCCCCCGACTCTGGTAAACACATCCCGGTAGTTGAAGCGCAGGTTAACATTCATCAACCGAAAAAAAAGATCGGTTGAGTACCTGGTTTCGCTGCCCCACGGAAAAAGAATATGGTCGGCCGAAAGCCGGGTCCCGGCGCTGATAGAAGAGAGAAACGGAACGGGCGTATATACATTGGCGCTTAGCTGCTGATCGGCCTGACGGTTATTAAATCGTGACAGGCCCTCGAAATAAGTATAGCTCAGCGACAGGCTGCGGGATGATGCAAAAATAACGTTCGTCTGTGCCCGGTAAAATGAATTCGGAACTACATCTACGTTGAGTAAATACTGGCTGAAAACCCTGGCCGAGGCCGAACCATAAACCGAGGGTGTCGAAGACTCAAAATCGTTGTATTCCACGCCCACGCGGGTGGTGAGCCAGTTGGTGAGGCCGTACGCTAAATTTCCGTGTACATTCTGTGAGTTCTCCATGTCCGGTTCAAATGTCCGGTCGCCAAGGCCGGCCTGTATGCTGTATTGGGTGGTGCCGCGCGGGATGAACACAAAAGGTATCTGAATCTGACGCTCCGACACCCTCAGCTCTCCGCTGGGGGTGAAAATGCGCGTTTCCAGCCGGGTGGTACCATAGCGAAGCGGCACTTCAAACCGGTAATAGCCCAGCGCATCCGCCCTGGTGTAATCGAGCAGGCGGTTGTTGAAATAAATCTCCACTTCCGACTCCGGCTCGGCCGTGCCCTCCACTACATAGCTGCCGTAGAGCTGGCGCGACTCAATCGGCTCGTTGGTAACCGATATCCCACGAATCCGGACCGGGCTCAGGCCACCGGTGGTTAGCTGACCGGCCTGTATGGTGGAAATGAACGGATTATCCCGCAGAACATACCGCCATCTGAAGTTACTTGTCCGGTTGAACCACTCCCCGTCTGCGGTGTATCCGCCGGTATGAGAACCCTGAAGATCACCCCCGAGAAACTCCGTTCCGCCGATAAAGTTATAGGAGTAGTTCTGGCGCTGCTCATTAACCAGGCTTGCAGCACCGATATTATAGTCCAGAAAACCGGTTCTGAAAACATCCTGATTGCGCCCGTACAGCAAGGGGTTGAACTCCCGCTCAAAACTGCGGTCCTCAATTCTGCTCCGGGCCTGTTCCCGCTGTCTGCGCTCCTCGATAGGCATCAGATTTTGCGAAACCAGCGAGAGGGTAAGGGCATTCAGATTCACGGTAAAATCCATGCCGAAAACTTCGTTGAACACCTCGGGCGCGAGATAGAAATCCAGATTTCCGGCCATCATCCGGTCTGCATCGTACTCAAAGCGCCGGTCGTCGTAGGTTACGGTAAAATTGTCGAAGTTGATGGAATAGGGCTTGCCGTTGGTGAGGAAGGTGCCCTCAACTACATTGCTCTGCTCGCGACCGCGCCGGTAGTTGATATCCAGCAGGCTGAACAGCTCGGTCACCGGGAGCATCATCTGATCCGAGCGGTAGTCGTACAAACTGGTTACATAAACCCGGCCCACGCCCTGATAGCTGAATATGAGCAGCACCTCATCGGTATCATCGGTTTGCGCATGCGCCGTCCCGTTTTCGGTCATCACCAAAAACAGAACCAATAGCGTGGTTAAACTGATAATATGCAAGGGTGAAAAAAGTATGGGTTCTGCCTCGTTACAGGGTTGGCCGCTTAGTGCGTTACAGAGTGATGTTGAGCGTATGGGTAACCGTGTCGGCCTGCACCATATCTTCGGGCTTCATATCGCGGCGCCGGGTTTCGAACCGAAGCTCCGCCCGGTAGCTTCCCGGTGCCAGCCCGGATACATCAACTTCTATCGGGCGTTTTTGGGTGAAAAAGGCCGTGAACGTCCGCTCGCTCATCGCCTGCTCTTCACCGGCGCTGTTGTACAGGGTGATGCGCATATTGCCCATAAACGGACTGTTTCCCTCCCTCCGCAGTTCGGGTATTACCCGGAGGTTGTCGCCTTCCCGGCGGGTATCCACCGACAGCACTTCCAGCCCGGTTCGGGTTTCTCCTCTGCGGTAATACACTCCGATATTCTGCTCGAACCGGTAGGTGATGCGCGTGCCTATACCGTCGGTGGTGCCGGTTTCCAGATCGGGCGTAATCACATTAGACAGAATACTGAGCCTCGTCCAGTACACGCCGTCGGGTTTGCCGGGTTCGGGACGCACCTGAAGGCGTACCATCTGCTGACTGCGGGGTTCAAGGGTAACGCTGCGCGGAAATATCCTTAGCTGATCCGTTAATCCGAATTCAGCCTCGGTTTCGGCATCCTCATAGTTCATAATCAGATTTCCCTCTTCGTCGGAATCCGAATAGCCGAAACGGGCGTTCAGCTCAATTTCCTGCGGCTGATCGGAGCGGTTGGCTATATGGAGGGTGGCTACGTTGGTGTCGTCATGGATAAAAAGCGCTGTGGGCGAAATACTGACCTGAGCCGCAGCGGTAAGAGGCAGCATCACACTAAAAAAAAGAAAGCAGAAGGACAGACAGCGCATAGTCGAAAACGGAAAATGTGAAACGGTCAATGGGAAAATCGGGCGAAAAAATATTGCGGTAACAGGACCAGCTACGGGATGTTAAACCGGTTTAGCGTTTTTTTTGTGATGAGACGGATCATGCCTGGGTGTACGGCGCACAGGGCCGCAGCGGAGCAGAAAATCAGATAAAAAAACCACAGCACGGCAAGCGAGCCCGGAAGGCTGCCGCCGCACTGTGCTATTCGTATTTCGGATCGTCAGTCGGCGAAGGTAGCCGTAAGGGTTACTTCGGTTTCGTAATCGCCGGTGGTCTGACCGATTGCCGGCGACACCGTACCTCCCAGAAAAACAAACAGTTCGCCACCGTCGAGGGTGGTTTCTGTTGATCCGGTTGTGGGAAGCGTGGTTGCGCCGTCGGTGCTGTTCGCGGAGTTGAACACCGAGGCATAGCTAACGGGCAGCGTATTGCCGGA
>PXDL01000143.1 GCA_003566395.1 Balneolia bacterium
CGCCGGCCACTCCCGCAGCATTCACCGATCTCATCTCTGAAGAAGCCGTGAACGGCCTGCAAAATCTAAGCCTGCGCCCTTACCAACTCGCCTGGCTTGCAGAGCGAAGCGAATAAGAAACAGCACATGCAGATCAGCGTGTAACGGTGATTTTTCGAGCGCCTGCAGGTATTTCAGCCGTTTCCGTAAATCCGTCCGGCCACCTGATCTCAACCGAAACCGCGCGGGCAGAGCCGCCGAGTATTGGTATTAAACTGCTCTGTGAGCGATAGCCGGACCCGGCCTGAATTTCTCGCACCGGACCTTTTCGGCCGTCGTCATTGACCATGCGCACCTTCGCCCCTATCGCTTGCGGGTTTTCATTCGGCCCTTGTAAATGCACAGCCAATCCGGGTTCGGCTCCGGTGTTTTTCAGGATGATGGTTTCTGCGCCGTTTTGGCCTGCAATCAGATCAAGCCTGCCGTCTCCGGTAAAATCGGCGGCAGCGGCCGAGCGTTGTTCTCCGTAAATCAGGATTCCGGAATCCTGACCGGCCACAGCCTCAAGCGCCCCGGTGCCGTCACCTTTCAGAAGTAAGCCCCGCCCTGCATCGTTGCGCGGCGTTTCAGGTATGTAGGCAAAGAAGTTCTGTGTAAGAAATACATCTTCATTTCCGTCACCCGTAAAGTCGGCAATCACTATATCGAATGCGGGTGCGAACTGTGCTTCAGGCGGAAGAACCCGGCTTTGGAATTGACCGTTTTCATCCTGCAAAAAAAACATGTGCTCAAAGGAATCGGCCGTCACCATCTTGTATTCTGAGAGCGACTCCTGGGTAAGATCATTGAGCTGCATACCGGCAAAACGGGTGAAGGTTCGGGCCCGGTTACGCACGTAGGGTGGATTCCGGGAAAGCATTTCAAAATTTCTCCTCGGGACAATTCCGCCGATTTCATCATCGTAGTAGGCCTCAAGTATAGAAACATTACCGGTTACGGTGAAATCATCATAAAATATCATGGGATTACCACCTTCCGCCGATGCATACAGATGATTCAAGCCCCAGTTTGTTGCTACGATATCCAGACGGCCGTTGCCGGTAAGATCGCCGGTTGCGATGCTGTTCCACCAGCCTTTATACTGGTCAAAACCCAGCTCTTCGGTAATTTCGAAATATTGAAGTTGGTCATCCGGTGAAAAAACACGGAGTGTACCCCAGCGTTCGGCCAGCAATAACTCGGGTCGCCCGTTACCTGTAAGATCGCTGAACATCCCCGACCCGATAAGCCCGATGGATTCCAGGCGTGCGTTATTAGCATCATCAGGCACAAACGTCCCGCCATCGTTGCGATACAGTTTACTTGAAGCCGGAACGGGATAGCGGCCGGGAATCACAGATCCGGTGATCAGCAGGTCGGGAAACCCGTTTCCGGTGTAATCGGCCAGAGAGACCGCCCCCGGTACCGCACCAAAACCCGGAATTACCTGCTTCACCTCCGTACGTCCGCCGTCGGTGATCGTATAAACTGCAGCAGGGGCATCTTCAGCATCGTGCCGGTAGTTAGAATATGCAGTAATTATGTGATGACGTCCCTGCCGGTCGGTCCATCCCGCTGCGGCCGCCGACTCGTAAGCTCCAAAGTCTGCAGAAATATCTTGAGCAGAACCCGGCCCCAAACCTTGCTCACCTGCCGTACGATGAATTTGAACCTGTACTTCAGGATCATTCGGGCTGCTCCCGGTGATAATGACCGGACCCGAATCAGCATCCAGAACGCTGAGATGGGGGCCTTTCCGGCTGAGGCGCATCGGAAGCAGCGGCTGCCTTTCGAAATCGTCATAGGCAAGCTGCCGGTGACTCAGAGAAGAAGCCGTCTCCTGTCGGAATAGCGGCTCGGTTTCTTCCCTGCTCACGTCAACGACAGGGCGGGGTTCGGAAACGGCCTGATCAATTTCATAGATACGATTCGGCAGGGCGTCGTTGACTACACTTTGGGTGCCGTCGGGCCATTCCACCCTAATATGAAGGCGATCTGCATTTCCGGCGGCAAAAGTGGCCGCATAATCAGAAGAAGATACATAGGAAATGCCGCTGCTGATTTCTTTATGCTGTGATACGGGGCCGCCCTCCACAAAAATCTTTGCCCCTATGCCTGAAGTGTTCGGCGCCTTCCCTTTGAGCCTGACTGCCAGACGGTTTGCTCCGCTCGTATTTTTCAGCAGAACTGCCGGTTCATCCACACGGTTTATGATGATATCCTGATAGCCGTCGTTGTTCAAATCGGCAAAGGCCATGCCGTGGGATATATCAAGGCTTGCAAAACCCCATTCCTTGCTTACATCGGTAAAAGTCAGATCGCCGTTATTCCGGAAAGCTATGTTTTCATTCAGCAATCTGGGATACTCCAGCATATAGCGTTCACCGCTTAGCCGGCCGCGGGAAAGCAGTACACCGATAGCGGTATTTGCATCGGTATCCTGAACATCAAAATAATGGCCGTTGGTGATAAGAATATCTTCATACCCGTTCAGATTTACATCCATGAACAAGGTTGACCACGACCACTCGGAACGCCTTACACCGGCATATTCCGAAATTTCGGCCCAGGTAGTGTCGCCCCGGTTGAGGTAAAGCGTGTTTCCCAGAAATTGAGGGCGATCGTCATAAACCCCGGCCTGTTGACGCGAAGGCGCCAGGGTACTCATCTGTCTTTGCCTCATTTCATGGGACCGGCTCAGCATTTCAACCACAAAGAAATCCGTAAGGCCGTTTCGGTTGATATCGGAAAAGTCGATAGCCATAGCCGATAAGCTGCTCTTACGAATAGCAAGATCCGGCAGTGCCCGGAAGCTTCCGTCTCCCTGATTAAGCCAGATGCGGTCAGGTGATTCAAAGTCGTTAGCCACGTAGATATCGGTCAGGCCGTTACCGGACAGATCAAACAAGCGAACATCCAGTCCCCAATCCGGGTAGAGTTCCTGAACCGGCTCTCCATCAGTATCTGAAAAAACGCCGGAATCAAGGGGGATGTGGGTCAGGTTGCCGTCGCCATCATTAAAAAAAAGCAAATCTGGTTCGCCCAGCTCAAACCAGATCAGCGTATCGTCTCGGATATCGAGCTGATAATGCCCTTCAAACTTAGGCCGGACCCTGAATTCGTTGTCTCCAAGGTGTTCTACGATATGCTGCATGGTGTTTTCATTCCAGTACAGATCACGAACCGAACGATGCTTAAAATTGGTGATGTAGAGGTCCGGGGCACCGTTACCCGTCAGGTCGCCTATTGCGGCCGAGGTGCTTCCCCAGGTCTGCCCGGCCGACAAGTCCTGACCGCTGTCGGTAAAAACACCCTCACCCTGATTCAAAAAAAGCTTGTTCGGACTTCCGGAGGCCGTTACGATAATATCGAGGCGTCCGTTCCCATTCATATCGGCCATCAGAGCGCCGGTTGAAAACTGATCGGGAAGCGCCATGCCCGATTTCTCTGTAATATCGCGGAACTTCATGCCGCCCAGATTTTCATAAAGCACATTTGGTCCGTCCAGGCGGCAAAAATAGAGGTCCGGATATCCGTTTCCCGTAACATCACCGGCCGCTACGCCGGAACCGTTCAGCAGATTCCGGTTCCATGCAATCTGATCGTCGGTGAGGCTGTTCACAAAATCGATTCCTGACCACTCAGGCGATACCGTTGTAAATCCGGTTTTTGCAGCGGTGATTTCCGGTAAAGAAGCCCAGCTGTAGCCTTCTGCTTCATTCCATTGATAGGTGTAGATCTCGTAGCTCTCTTTTTGAGAACATCCTGCAAGTAATAGCCCCGCCACCCACAAGGCGGATAAAAACGGCTTCATATAGTTGTAAAAAATATTTTGCAAAAAACTCCTTCATTTCAGCGAGATGCAAAATAAGGGCAATTACAGGAGGCTCAAAACCTGTTTTCTGCATAAAAGGAGCTGCCCATTTAATTTTTAAAACAATAGTTTACAACAGTTTTACTCTCTTTAGAACATACTTCACGGCCTGAGGCCAGAACAAAACGGCCTCGGCAAAAGGGCGAAAAAGGCTGAACGGAAGAAACCGCCGAAGCAAAAAATATTTCAGAACGGAAGTCGCAAACACTGCAATAACGAGGCCGAACGCAGCGCCGATTAACCCAAACGCCTCGATTAAAATCCATGAAAGCACAACTAAAAGCACAAAGTTGACAATCACCATAACAAGATTGAGATTAGGCTTCCCGATGGCGTCCAGAAAGACTCCGAACTGCCGGTCGAAAGGTCGCAGAACGGCAAGGAAGGATATCACAAGAAGGAAAGGTGCCGCACCGAGGTAATCTTCGCCCGCAACGAATAGTATGACCGGTTCGGTAAAAAGAACTACGAGCAAAAAAAACGGCAGGGTGATGCTAAGCATCATTCCGGTAGTTTGTTCAACCATCCGCCCCACAGATTTTGCATCTTCGTGTTCATGGGCTTCGGAGGCTTTCGGATAGGTGATAGAAGCAATGGAATTTACCGGAGTGTGGGTCAGGTTCATCACTTTACCGGCCGTATTCGCCAGAGCCACCTGTACGGGAGATAACAAAGCGCCAAGCAAAAATTTATCCATGCTGTTAGAAAGCATACTGATGAGATTTGTGCCGAACACATACCTCCCGAAGTCGAAGATTCTACCAATCCACACCCCGGACATATACAGTCCGATACGTAAATAAGTCCGCACCTGAAACAGCGATACCACCGAAGCAAAAACAAAACAGAGTGCATATAACCAGATAAGCCGGTACAGGCTCACGTCGGTTCCCGTCCAAAAGAAATAACTGATGCAAAAAAAGAAGGGTACACTTTTACTAACTCCGGCCCAGAAAAATGCACGGAAATCGAACTTCGATTGCATGAGAATCAGGTTGTGCGTGTGCAGGATCAGAACGGGAAGCAGAAATACGTACACACGGATGATCTCAGCCAGCCCCGGTGCGTTAAGCAGTCTGCCGAGTGCCGGAGCCGAGAACCACAGTACGGCCATTATCAGGCCGGTAAGCAGCACATTCAACATGAGGGCCGCGCTTTGAATCGGTTTGGACTCCTCCACATTACCGACCAAAAACTTTATCATCCCGTTTTGAAGAAACCCTTTCCGTGCCACTTCAACAATTGCCAGAATTGTAATGAGAAGCACCCAGGTTCCGAAGTCGGTTTGTGATAAGATGCGTACGAGCATCATAAAACCCATAAATCCCAGCACGAAGTCTATACCCGAATGCAACATGGTATAGGTACCGCTGCTCAGCCAGTAGGATTTATCTTTCATGAGTTGAAACGCTTGTAGCGCTTGGTTTCGGCTGTTTGGTCTTCGTTGGTTTTCTCTTTGGGTTGAAGGTCGGGTGTAGGCTCGGTATCAAGTTTAATGAGTCCGGTTAAAGCAGCCGCTGAGAGGAAAAACAGACTCGTCATGGGTGGTGAATGGATAGACTCCTGCGGATAATTTGTGACGATAAGGCAGATTAGAATCGTTAAAAAAAACAATTGCAGAAGCTTGAGGTTTTCATCATGCATGCTGAAATAATTTCTGATGCCTGTATGAAGAATTACCAGTAATAGTAAGCAATAAAGCAGCAACCCTATCCAGCCCGACTCAACGGCAATTCGCACAAACCCGCTATCGGGGGGGAAACGTGCCAAAAATGAATCCGGTGCAAATCTTTGCCCCCAGATTCCGGTACTTCCCAACCCGCCTCCGATGGGATGAGATTGAATGAAAGGCTGAATAAACTGCTGATTCTCTATTCTTACTTCAAATGAAGCATCATCTCCCGGCTTAAAGGCGCTTTGAAACTGCTGAATTCTTTCGTTCTGAGTTGGAATGTATAAGAAATAAGTAAACGCTATAAGTCCGGCAGAGCAAAAGAGTATAAACTTCCATTCCGCCCGCATGATGACATACACTACGAGTGCTACAACAGGCACAATATAAGCGGCCCGCGTACCTGACAACATCATTGCATAGAGCATTACTGCAGCAGCCACTACAAGGGCAATTCTGAACAACCAGCTTTTTGTGAATTCAGTGAGTAATAAGCATGCTACAGCTGAATGCGCCATAAGGATACCGAAAACCATCGCTCCTGAAAAGAAAGACCAGACACGGTAATTCCCAAACTGATGGTATCGGGAAAAACGTACCATATCAGTGGCGAGCCACTGCCACTCAAACTGACGAAAACCTATCGTATCCTGAAAAATACCATACAGAGCACCAATAAATGCGATACTGAGCCAAATCGAAATCAAGAGATAGATAAACCGGACCGAGTCGAGTGCATAAAGCAGGACATAATAGAGTACGAACAAGGCCGCCATCGCCCTGATCGTATAAAGCCAGGCCAGTTGAGACGGAGCTTCAGGATTAAAGAAAAGCAGGAAATTGTAGATGATCCATACCAGAATCATCAGGCTTACAGCATTGCGTAGAAAACTCAGGTCTTTCTCTGCGGCCTGCCTTATAATCAGTCCGAAAACAAGGGCCAGTGTTACGATATCGAAAGACAGTCCGAACGGTACATCGGGTATAAGACGTCCAAGTCCCAGAATGGTGAACGTAAGCACAAAAAAAACCGCAATGCCGAATTTGAGATTAAACGTAACCGCTGCCAATACCGGAAGCCCGAGAATTATACCCAGTACAAGCAAGAGCGGCTCAACCCCACCAAACCCTCCTATCAGCGCGATACAAACGGCAAAAAACAGATAGTAGATGACACCGTAGCCGTTGAGAAATTTACCGAGCACGGCTTTTTCGTACAGCTTCTCCTGAAATCGCTTAAAACGACTTGATTTTTCAGATTTAATATCAAGGCTGTAATCAGACAAAAGAATTGTTCACAAGTAGGTTAAAGCCAGAGTATTCGAATGAAAATCATCACAACTATACTGAAAGAAAATGCATAAATGCCCGTAATCCGTAATCTTCGGACACGATCTTGTGTATCCCGGGATTGGTCAGCCTTTGTTTTTTCGGGAAAGATTCTCATCAATGCAAAAATTTAATCGTGGATTTTCTTTCAGCTCCTCTGTTTTAGGCAGAAGCCAATAGAGCATGCTACTTTCCGGGGTACAAATTCAGATGTTTATCGTTTATCACATCTTCGATGGTCAACATTTCGAGATGTGCGGTTTCAAGAAAACTGACTTTGCTCTTCTTAACCTGAAGTGCGGCAAGCATCTGGCGCAGGATAAACTGAGGAATGAGCAGTAAAGCAAACCAGATTTTGCGTGAAGCCTTTGCCACAGAAAGCGAAACTACGGCATTTAAAGCAAAAAACAGCAAAGCCCCGGCAATATAAACTACTGAATCCGGATAGACATACCAGCCCGCCACCGTCAGAATCAAGGCACTACCAAGCAGCATGAAGAGCGGCGGACTTGACGTAACAATACCGAAACCCAGCGCATTAAAAGAACCCTTTAATATTCCGTATCCGATAAGTCCGGCTGCAGAGCGGAAGTTCGAAAACCAGCCCCCTATCCATCGGGTACGCTGGCGCTGAAGCTGACCTGAGGAAATAATTTTTTCGTCAAAAAGAAGCCCGTCATGGGCACAGGCAATGATATGACCCTGCCGGATAAGATCGTTTTGCAAAAGTTTGTCTTCGGTAACGAGCCGTCCATATTCCGTACTATCAAGAACTTTAGTCGTAATTTTTGAATACAGGGATGTTTTGACGGCCATACCCGATCCCGCAATTGTAGCTGATACACCGGTTCGAAAAGCCGAAAAGCGCTGGGTTATATGGTAATAATGCTCGGCCGCAGCATCCAGGCAGGCATAGGTTGTGTTCAGGTTCTTGGCCGTTCTTCTGCATTGAATAGCAGGAAATCCTGCCTGGGCATAGCGGTTCATTTCTGAAAGAAGCCGGGGATGTGCCAGATTATCGGCATCAAACACGATGGTGTACGGCCAGGAATCCGCGTCAATAAATTTGAATGCATGATCGATTGATTTCAGCTTCAAATCCAGGGGGGGATCAGGATACAACATACTCACTCTGGGATCCACCGGATCATTATCGGAGGGCTCGCTGCGATCTGCTACAACATAGATATGATACTTACTGTAGTCCTGCTTCAGCAGGGAATCCACGAGTAGAAGCGCAAAATCTTTATTCTGGTACGAGGTGATGACGCACGCAAACGGGATTTCATCCTGATGCGCCTCCCGGATACCCGGATCTCCGTACTGCTCCGCAAGATCGGCCTCGCTTACCGGAAACAGCCAGGCCGCAAGGTTGATCCACACCGGTAACAACAAATAAAAGGCTAAAACAGCCTGAGCCGCGATGAGTATTGTGATGATTACAGATGAG
>PXDL01000261.1 GCA_003566395.1 Balneolia bacterium
TGAAAAAGGTTTGGCGTACCAGGCTGATGTTGCCGTTAATTGGTGTCCCGAGCTTGGAACCGTACTGGCAAATGAAGAAGTTATAGACGGAAAGAGCGAAGTGGGCGGGTTTCCGGTTGTACGGAAACCGATGAAACAATGGATGCTCAAAATAACGGCGTATGCCGAGCGGCTGCTTCAGGATCTTGAAGAACTTGACTGGCCGGAGTCTATAAAAGAGATGCAGCGAAACTGGATCGGTAAATCCGTGGGGGCGAATGTCCGGTTCGGCATGCAGGAGACCGACGATGAAATCAGCGTTTTCACCACGCGACCCGACACCCTTTTCGGCGCCACTTATATGGTACTCGCGCCCGAGCATCCTCTGGTTGATCGCATCACCACGGCAGAACAGAGAAAGGCCGTAGATTTATATATCGGGGAAGCAGGTAAAAAATCGGACCTCGACCGCACCGACCTCAACAAGAACAAAACCGGAGTCTTTACAGGTTCGTACGCGATCAATCCGGTGAATGGTAACGCAATTCCGGTGTGGATTGCCGACTACGTGCTCATCAGCTACGGAACAGGCGCCATCATGGCCGTACCCGGACACGATCAGCGCGACTGGGAATTTGCCCGGAAATTTGACCTTCCAATTGTTGAGGTTGTGAAAGGCGGAGACATCACAAAAGAGGCATTTACTGAATCGGAAAACGGCATTTCGGTGAATTCATCCAACGATGAGATTTCGCTGGACGGCCTCCCTGTTGATGAAGCCAAAGAACGAATTTCAGCCTGGCTGGGGGAAAAAGGGCTGGGAGAAAAAACCGTCACCTATAAACTCCGCGACTGGCTTTTTTCGCGTCAGCGCTACTGGGGAGAACCGTTTCCAGTAATTCATGTGGACGGTAAACCGAAACCGCTACCTGAAGACTCTCTGCCTGTAACGCTTCCTGAAGTTGAGAAATACGAACCCAGCGGCACCGGTGAATCTCCTCTTGCCACAATTACCGACTGGGTAAACACTACCGATCCGGAGACCGGAAAACCAGCCAGGCGCGAAACCAACACCATGCCGCAATGGGCCGGCTCCTGCTGGTACTACCTGCGGTTTATCGATCCGGAGTATAAAAACGGGCCGGTATCAAAAGAAAAAGAACAGTACTGGATGCCGGTTGATCTGTATGTGGGCGGGGCCGAACATGCCGTGCTACATTTGCTATACGCCCGGTTCTGGCACAAAGTATTGTATGATATCGGGGTAGTTTCCACGAAAGAGCCTTTCCAGAAACTGGTGAATCAGGGTATGATTCTGGGCGAAATGGAGTTTACCATTTACAAGGATGAAAACGGCCGCTATCTAACCCAGAAAGAGCTTGAAACCTACGAAGGCCCGCTCACGCGTTTAAAACTCAGCGGGGAGCATATTACCAAAGACGGTGAGCGGTATTCGCTCAATCCGGAACAGGCGCATCTTCCGGTAATCGTTGCCGGACCTGACGGAAGTAAAACCACTGTTAAGGATTATTTCGCAAAAGATGAGCCCGGAGAAGACCTCTACATCGAAGCACGCTCGTTTAAGATGTCCAAATCCCGGGGCAATGTGATCAATCCTGATGACGTTGTGGAGCGTTACGGAGCCGATGCACTCCGCCTTTACGAAATGTTTATGGGTCCGCTGGAGCAGGTTAAACCCTGGAGTATGAGCGGTGTGGAAGGCGTTTACCGCTTTCTGAAACGCGTTTGGCGCATGATCATAGATGATGAGACCGGTAAACTGCTGCCTGAAATCGTTCAGGGTGAGCCGAATGCCGGGCAGGAAAAAGCCCTTCACGAAGCCATCAAAAAAGTTACCGGCGATATAGAAGGCTTTCGGTTTAATACCGGGATTTCGGCACTAATGATTTTTGTGAACGAAGCCATGAAGTGGGATAAACGTCCCCTTTCGGTTATGAACGACTTCATTCTGTTGCTCAGTCCTTATGCGCCTCACCTTGCCGAAGAGCTTTGGGCCAAACTCGGAAACGAGCCCTCGGTTTCATCGCAAACCTGGCCCGAATATGACGAATCCAAACTGGTGGATGAGTCGCAAACCTACGCGATACAAGTTAACGGAAAGGTACGCGGGGAAATTCAGGTTCCCATGAGCGATGCAAAAAACAAGGAACTTGTACTAACCGAGGCTAAAGCCGAAGCCAATGTAGCACGTTACCTTGAAGGCAAGCAGCTGGTGAAAGAAATCTTCGTACCGCTGCGGATTGTGAATCTGGTGGTAAAAGGGTGATGGCCCATCTTATATTAGGTTTTCCTTCACCCAGCAAACTGACGGGAAAGTAACTGGTTACGCAAAAACCCACTAAAAAAACAAGCGTCCTTCACCTGAACAGATGAAGGACGCCTGAGAAAAACTTGTTCTTTGTCAAACAGACCGAAATTATCCGGCTTGTTCACAAAATGCGTCGAAGACCATATTGAGGTCGTCGGCAACTTCCTGAGCCGAGCGGCCCTCTACACGGTGACGCGGCACCATCGCCTTGATTTCTCCGTCTTTAAAAAATGCGAAAGCCGGGGAAGAAGGCGGATACTCAGAGAAGTATTCACGGGCACGTGCGGTAGCTTCTTTATCCTGGCCGGCGAAAACAGTATAGATATAGTTGGGCTTCTTGCTGTTTTCAAGCGCAATTTTTACAGCCGGGCGGGCGTTTCCGGCAGCACAGCCGCAAACAGAATTAATAATTAGAAGCATGGTACCGTCGCGAGTTTCCTTCATCACCTTATCTACTTCTTCAGGAGTTTGAAGCTCCTGAACACCGAGATCGGTAAGTTCTTTTCGCATCCAGGATGTGTCGGGTCCGATTCCGAAACCAAATTGCATAATAATAGCCTTTACAAATTACAGTTAGTATAATTCTTATCCCGAGCGCCACCGGCAAATTTTACCGGCACTTTGGCCTTTGCCAACGCTCATCTTATTCTTCCAATATAACACTTTCATGTGTTTTTTAGTGTATTACTCATTTCCACCTATTTATAGTTCATGACCGATTTATACAACGGCAGTCTGATTCCTGCCTTCCTGCTTATATCCGTGCTGATTATCAGCACGGCCTGTTCGAGTACTGAAAGCATGCAGAGCCACCGCATGGAAACTCCGCCACAAATCGACGGTAGTTTTGACGACTGGCCCTCCGGCTCGCTGAGAACCGGCGTTATTGAAGATTTTGATCTTGCCGTTTCCAACGACGACGAATTTGTCTATATCGGGATCAATTTCCGGAACAACAGGGCTTCAACAATGGCCCTGGATCACGGACTCCGTATATATATCGATAGCGACAAAACCTTCAGACGGTCATTCGGCATCATTTATCCTACAGGAATTGTCCACGGGCTCGGAGACTACCCCGGTGCCCGAAAAAACTATCTTGAGAATCCGTCCTGGCAAAACCTTCCTGAAAATCAGCGGATTGTGAAGCGCGTTGAAGAGTCTATGCCCGAACGGGTTCAGATTATCCGCAGGACCAACCCCAGAGACCGAATACGCCCGGCCACTGTGTCGATGAGTCAGCTGGAAGCCAACGGTTTGCTTTTCGGCATGGATACATCCGGCCGATACATGTCTATTGAGATTCGCATTCCAATCGATGACGGAGCAGGTGAGTACTTTACCGTAATTCCCAATAGTAACGATCGTTTTTTTATCGATTTAGAGATTGAGCCAATGAGCTACGAAGATATTACCGGAGAACGCCCCGGATTTGAGACCGTGGATGTTGCCGACCGCCGTGATCCGTCGGGGCAGCGAACGCGAACACGTACACAACTTGATGTTTCCGACCCCCGCCTCTACTCTCTGCTCGGGTATAAATATGAGTCAAGAATCAGGGTTTCTCTTGATCGCTGATAGCTCCTGCAGCTTGTGAATAGCCGGCAGCTTAAAGTTTTCCTGACAGCACATTCTCAAAGATTGCTCATATTTTTCCAATGAAAAAGGGCCGGAAATTCCGGCCCTTTTATTTATTGGAACTCAGGCTTACCGTTTTATTTGGCAGCTTTGTAAAGCTCGTTCACTTTTTTCCAGTCCACAACCTTCCAGAATGCGTCGATATAATCAGGACGACGGTTTTGGTAATTCAGATAATAGGCGTGCTCCCAGACGTCAAGACCGAGCACAGGCGTATGGCCGTCCATCAACGGGCTGTCCTGATTCGGTGTGGAAGTCACTTCTATTTCTCCGGCAGGTGTAACTACCAGCCAGGCCCATCCTGAGCCGAATCTTCCGGCTGCTGCATCGGCGAACGCTTTCTTAAAGGCGTCAAAACTGCCGAACTTTTTGTTGATGGCCTCGGCAATTTCACCGGAAGGGTTACCTCCTCCTTTAGGAGACATCACTTTCCAAAAAAGGGAGTGATTTGCATGTCCGCCTGCATTGTTAATAACAGCCTGCTTTTTATCGGCGGGCACTTTATTAATATTTTTGAGTACTTCCTCTACTGGTTTATTGGCGAACTCGTGCCCCTCAAGAGCTGCATTAGCTTTGGTTACATACCCGTTATGATGCTTCGAATGATGAATTTCCATGGTTTTAGCATCGATATGGGGTGTAAGCGCATCATATGCGTAGTCCAAATCAGGAAGTTTAAAAGCCATAATATTTTCTCCTAAATGTTTTTGTTCAATTTTTGTGAATAAACAGCAAATTACTGCGCCATAACTCACATTAGTTAATTGTAAAAAAAACTTATCGTAAAGCTATGCATGCAGTTAACTGCTGTTACGCTAAGAAGATAACATTCCTCTACCTGATATAATTCACATGAATCCGGGGTTCGGCAAGAAAAAGCGGCTGTGCTTTTGTATCTTGGGCAAATATATAATAAGCCACTATGAGATCAGATTTTTATGAACTACGATTATGATGTAATCATCCTTGGAAGCGGTCCGGCCGGTTTTTCAGCGGCTATGCAGACCACCAAGTTTGAAAAAAAAGTGTTATTGGTTGAAGCTGACGAAAAGCACCTCGGTGGTGCGTGGATCAATGCCGGCACGGTTCCCAGTAAAGCCTTGCGGGAAGCGGCGGCATCAATTCACAAATACAACCAGCTATTCAGCAAACAAGGATTCGGCAAGGACTACCATCGCTACAAAATGGCCGATTTGCTGCGGTTTAAGGAACAGGTTGTTAATTATGAAAACAGCGAGGTGAAGCGCAACCTCATTAAGAACGAAGTCCACACCGCCCGCGGTTTTGGTAAACTTATCGACAACCATAAGGTTGAAGTTACCAACCATCTCGGCTCGGTTAGCAGCTACACCGGCGAATTCATCCTGCTGTCCACCGGGTCGAGTGCTCAAACTCCGAAAAGCTTCAAGGTAGATGACAAGGTTGTGGTTGACAACAGAAGTCTGGTAAATATGACCCACGTACCGAGACGACTTGTCATTATCGGGGGCGGCGTGAACGCCATTGAGTATGCCACCATTTTTGCCGCCCTCGGCACCAAGGTAAATCTGCTGAGCTCCCGCGAAGAATATTTGCCATTTCTGGATGCCGAAATTCATCTGGAGTTTGAGAAAATGTTAGACGAACTCAGGATGGTGATTCACAACGGTGTGGAAGTTATCGGAGTGGGGCAGAATCCGCTTCGTAATTGTACCGAAGTAAAATACCGGGATCTCGACTCCAACGAATTACGCGTCATAGAAACCGAGCAGGTTATACATTTCGGCGTTCGAAAACCGAATACAGATGGAATCGGACTGGAGAATGCGGGCATAGAAACAGACGAGTCCGGCTACATCATGGTGAACGAGCACTACCAGACATCCTGCGAGAATGTCTATGCAGCCGGTGATATCGTGGGCTTCCCCGGACTTGCGTCGGCCTCTTTCACACAGGGGCGCATCGCGAGCTGTCATATGGCCGGCATCAAAGGACTTAAGCTTTCAGGTGCGCATCCGTTCGGAATTTATACCATACCGGAAATTTCGAGTATCGGCCTCACCGAAGAAGAAGCCAAGGCGCAGGGACTGGATTACACCATAGGCCGGGCTTATTATAAAGAGCTGACGAAATCATCCGTGAGCAACACCCAGCTCGGCTTGCTGAAAATGGTCATCGACAGCAAATCACTCAGCTTACTCGGGGTGCATATTGTAGGTGAAAGCGCTTGCGATATTATTCACCTTGGCCAGGCGGTGATAAAGAACAAGGTCGATATCCGTTACTTTGTGGACAATATTCTCAACTATCCGACTTTCAGCGAGGCCTACCGTGTTGCCGCATTTAACGGCCTTAACCGTGTCAATAAATCTGGCGTGAAATACCGCAGCCTCATCAGCAGCGAAAACGGGCATTAAGCAAGGCCGCGTTCACACAAAATGGATCGCCATAGGAATGCCCCTGCTGTCGGTTTGTGGCGGCATGGGCAGAGTTCGGATGGGCCGGAAAGGCGTTTGGGCGGCCATCAGCGCGAGCACTATTGCATCAAGCAGATCATCATCCTTAGCCTCAGATTTCTGTAGCGATTCCCTCATCTCATCAAACAGAACGCCTGATCGTTTGTCGGCCCGGGCGAGAAGTTCTTTCCGCGCACGAATGCCTTCGTCAGTTTTCTTACGCGCCGGCTTTTCTCTTTGTCTGTTTAGTTTTTTGAACAACAGCTCCGGGTGACTTTCGAAAACAGTTCTGATAAGCTCCGGATTACCGGCGAGAATATCATCTACCTGGCGAATCTTCGGTGTGATATTCCAGGCTTGCTTGGTGATGCGTTTGCCCGTTTTCGCCTCATTTATATCACAGGCCGCTTTGTAATCGGTGGTAAGGAAAGCGGACCTGACCGGCGGCGAGAAAACGGATGAAGCATATTCCGGGCCGAGAACCCGACGAAGCAGAAAATCACACATGCGCACATGTTCATCTTCGCTCAGCCCGATCGGGATATCGATAAACGTGCAGTCAAACTCCCGGAGGTGTTTCTCAAGTTCATCGGAGGTACTGAGCAACGTCCATGACTCACGACCGGCATCCAGAGTTACGGCAAGCCATCCGGCCCGGCAACCGTCTATCCCTGTAGTCCGTTTTTGTGATTTTTCAGCCATATCAAAACCGGAAATACCAGCCTATTGTTTCATTACCGGTTTTAACTGGATATAAAGTTCGTCGAGCTGGGCCTTATCTACCGAATCCGGGCAGTTATCCATTGTGCTTTGAGCCCGCTGGTTTTTCGGAAAAGCGATAACATCACGCAGGCTTTTTGCACCGGCCAGGAGCATCACAATACGATCCAGCCCAAACGCAATACCTCCGTGAGGCGGAGCTCCGTACTGAAAGGCATCCAGTAAAAATCCGAACTTCTCTCCGGCTTCTTCTTCTTCAATACCGAGCATGCGGAACATTTTATTCTGCATTTCATATTCATGAATCCTTATCGAACCTCCGCCGATTTCACTGCCGTTCATTACGAGGTCATAGGCACGTGCCCGTACCTTTCCGGGTTCGGTTTCAAGCATGCCCACATCTTCGGGGTGCGGGGCTGTAAAAGGGTGATGCATGGCGTAATAACGGCCGTCTTCATCGCTGTATTCAAGCAGCGGAAACTCGGTGACCCACAGAAAATGGGTTTTGGATTCATCAATCAGATCGTACTCTTTGGCGAACATCAGCCTTAAATCTCCCAGCTGGCTGTACACTTCTGCCGCAGGCCCGGCCAGAATAAGAATCAGATCGCCGGTTTCGGCCTTGCAATGCTTTACCATTTCCCGCGTGGTTTCCTCTTTCACGAATTTGGAGACCGAAGAATAAAGCTCATCTTCATTGTTTTTGATATAAATGAGTCCGCCGGCGCCTATTTCCTGCTGGGCACGTTTGGTGAGCCGATCCATGACACCACGGCCAAGATTTCCGAAACCTGGTGCTACGAAGCCGATGACCTTTCCGCCGTCCTTTACCGTTTTAGAAAAAACACGGAAATCCGAATCTTCTACAATTGGTGAAAAATCATGGAATTTAAGATCAAAACGGGTATCGGGTTTGTCGCTGCCGTACGTTTCAATGGCTTCTTTATAGGTAATTCTCGGAAACGGCGCCTGCACTTCCGCGCCCCTGGTTTCCTTCAGCATGCGTACCATCAATCCCTCAGCGGTTTCATAGACCGATTCTTCATCCACAAACGACATCTCGACGTCAATTTGGGTAAATTCCGGCTGGCGATCGGCGCGAAGGTCCTCATCCCTGAAACACTTCACAATCTGATAATACCGGTCCATACCTGAGAGCATCAGCGTTTGCTTGTATATCTGAGGGCTTTGGGGAAGGGCGTAAAATTTACCGGCATTCA
>PXDL01000135.1 GCA_003566395.1 Balneolia bacterium
CAATATCTTCGTTGATGCGTTCGGTGTTGTAGTTCTTATATTGTTTATATCGCTTTCCGATGGTTGTATCTCCTACTTTCTGTGGATTGTTTTGTAAATGAATTTTTCCGGCTATGACCTCAGCTGCACTCCCTGATATTAATCAAAGGTCTTCAAAAAACCGATATACTACTGAATGTTATCAGGCAGATGCCGGTTTTTTATTTCGTGGGATAATTTATCAAGGTATTCATCAAAAGCAAAGGTACCGAGATCTCCGGTTTTATGACGACGAACGGAAACTGTCTGATTTTCCTGTTCACGCTTGCCTATCACAAACATATAAGGTGTTTTAGCCGTTTCAGCCTCGCGTATCTTCAGCCCTATTTGCTCGCTCCGGTCATCCACCTTAGCCCGTATTCCTGCTTCACGCAAACGCTTTGCATAGCTATTGGCCTGGGCGTTAAAAAGATCGGAAACGGGCAGAAGTGCCACCTGAAGCGGCGAAAGCCACAACGGGAAATTACCCGCAAAATGCTCAATAAGGATGGAGGTAAACCGCTCCATCGAACCGAACGGCGCCCGGTGTATAATCACAGGGCGATGCTTTTGATTATCGGAACCCATATACGTAAGGTCGAAACGCTCCGGCATCACATAATCGAGCTGTACGGTGCCGAGCTGCCACTTACGGCCGATCGCATCCCGGATGATAAAATCAATTTTGGGTCCGTAGAAACTTGCTTCGCCCTCGGCTACGGTATAATCGAGGCCCATTTCGTCGGCAACTTCCCGGATTTCACGCTGAGCGCGTTCCCAGTATTCTGATTTTCCGCCGAACTTTTTCTCGTTTTCATCACGGAAAGACAGCCGGATATCCACCGGCATATCGAAAATACTGAAGACATACTGCGTGAGGTCGATGCAGTTTTTGATCTCCTCTTTAAGCTGGTCGTGCGTGCAGTAAATGTGGGCGTCATCCTGCGTAAAGCCGCGAACTCTGGACAGCCCGTTCAACTCACCGGACTGCTCATAGCGATACACGGTTCCGAATTCCGAAAGCCGTATGGGCAGGTCACGATAGCTGTGCATCTCACGCGCATAAATTCGGTGGTGATGCGGGCAATTCATCGGTTTCATCATGTATTGCTCGTCATCAACCTGTATGGGATCGTACTGGGAATCCTTGTAATACGGGTAATGGCCGCTCGTTTCGTAGAGCTTCAGGTTGGCGATATGCGGGGTGATGACTTCCTGATAGCCCCGGTTGATCTGCTCGTCCCGCAAAAAGGCTTCAAGCGATCTGCGAAGAACCGTGCCGTTGGGCAACCAAATGGGCAGGCCGCTGCCCACCATGCTGTCGATCATATACAAGCCGAGCTCTTTGCCCAATTTTTTGTGATCGCGTTTACGTGCTTCCTCAAGCATGTGCAGGTATTCATCCAGCATTTTCTGCTTGGGGAATGAAATACCGTAAATACGCGTGAGCTGCTTGTTATCGGAATTTCCGCGCCAGTAAGCTCCGGCCAGGCTCAGCAGCTTTACGGCCTTTACTTTTCCGGTGTGCGGGATATGCGGACCCCGGCAAAGGTCGGTGAAATTTCCCTGTGTATAAAAGGTGATGGTTCCGTCTTCGAGTTCGTTCAGCAAATCGAGCTTGTAGGGATCTTCTTTCTTTTTGTAATGATTGACGGCTTCGTCCTTGGAAATTTCGCGACGCACATATTCGGATTTGCTCCTCGCCAGCTCAATCATTTTTTTCTCGATTGCGGGCAGCTCCTCGGTAGAAACGGCGTGATCACCGAAATCAATATCGTAATAAAACCCCTGTTCAATGGCAGGGCCTATACCCAGTTTCACGCCCGGATAAAGAGCTTCTACGGCTTCAGCGAGCAGGTGGGCGGAGCTGTGCCAGAAGGTCATTTTGCCGTCGTTGGTCTCCCAGGTGTTGATGCGGATATTCCCGCTTTCTCGCACGGGAAGATCAAGATCCATCACGGTTTCGTTCAGGGTGATGCTGAGGGCGTCGTTGGCAAGCCTGCCTGAAATGTCCGATGCAATCTCGTAGCCTGTTGTTCCGGCCGGATATGTCCGCTGATGTTTATCAGGAAAGGTTATCGTAATAGTATTTACATCGGTGGTGTGTTCGGCCATCTGAGAATTTTGGTTGTAGGTATAAAAGTCTGAAAAAGATACTGATTTAAAACAGCCTTAAATATAAACAATACCCATCTATTCTGCATACCGTGAATCCCGGTCGCTCTGAAAAGTTAGCAGCCCGATTACAAAGCTGTATCAGGGGTTGTTTCTGAGGGGAACATCAATGCCGGGTTTAGCGCCTGCGCGACTCCTCCGTACGCGGAACGCTGCATGCCGTTGGGGTGTAGTGAACTGATAATTTGAAACGTCAAACTCCGAAAAAAACAGAAACAATCAGTTAATCTAAGTTGAGGTGCTTTATGAACTACATGAAAAAATGGAAATTATTCTCAATAATAGCTGTGACCCTGGTTGGGCTCGGAATCAATCTTGTGGCCGAGGCAACGCTCATGAAAGGTGTGTATGACTCGCATATCGCCCTTTGGTTCTGGACCGGTTTGTTCGGTATCATTGCGATCAATGCCGGCTTGTCGTTTATGGGCGAGGCGGTTAAAAGCCGAATTTATGCCGAGTTGAAACAGAAAGAAGATTCCAACGGCCGGATGGTTTAACACGGCCGATCCCAAAAATCTGCATTCGTTTATGAAATTTCAGTTTGTTAAATTTGGCACGTAAAATTCAGGAAAAATTCGATCATCATTCCGGTTATTTGAACATTCTAAACCGGATCAAATACGATACAGATTTTGAAACAATCAATCAGAATTGCATCCGGGCAGGGGTTTTGGGGTGATTTACCCTCGGCACCGGTCAATCAGGTAAAACTCGGCGATATCGACTATCTGATGATGGACTACCTTGCAGAGGTCACTATGTCCATCATGCAAAAACAAAAACTTCGCAATCCCGAATTCGGTTATGCCCGTGATTTCGTGGATGTAATAAAGGCTATTCTTCCGGAAATTGCATCCGGAAAAGTACGTGTATTGTCGAATGCAGGCGGGGTGAACCCGAATGCCTGTAAAGACGCAATTCTGGAGGCGGCAAAAGAAGCCGGGTTCTCCGGATTGAAAGTGGCCGTTGTTGACGGAGACGATATACTCCCCGACCTCGACGACCTTATTAGCAGCGGGAACGAGCTTGCCAATATGGAGACCGGTAAGCCGATTGCTTCAGTCAAGGATCAGCTGCTAAGCGCCAATGTCTATTTCGGCGCAGCGCCGATGGTGGACGCTCTTGCTGAAGGCGCGCACATTGTGGTGACCGGCCGCGTAACCGATACCGGTTTGTGCCTGGCCCCGATGGTGCATGAATTCGGCTGGTCATACAGCGATTTCGACAAAATGGCTGCAGGGACCGTGGCCGGACACATTCTCGAGTGCGGAGCCCAAAGCTCGGGCGGCAATTTCACCGACTGGGAAACCGTGCCTGATATAGAAAAAATCGGCTTTCCGATTGTTGAAGCGAATCCAGACGGCACTTTCGTGGTTACCAAGCACGAAAAGGCGGGCGGACTGGTTAGCGCCATGACGGTAAAAGAGCAGCTTTTATACGAAATCGGAGATCCGTCGGAGTATATCACACCTGACTGTGTGGCCGACTTTACCTCAATTTCACTTGAAGAGGAAGGCCCGAACCGCGTTCGCGTATTTGGGATCAAGGGTACACCCGATACGCCCTTTTATAAGGTTTCGGCCAGTTATCTGGACGGATACAAACTCTCCGGAACGCTTGTTTACGCCTGGCCCGATGCGCTGAAAAAAGCGGTACGTGCCGGTGAAATCCTTCAGGCCAGAGCTGAAAACCTCGGGCTGCGTTTCGATCATTTCAATACTGAATACATCGGGTATAACGGCTGCGCCGAAACGCCGGTTGAAGCAAAAAGCTTTAACCGCGATACCCCCGACGAGGTGCAGCTTCGGGTTTCGCTGAGCGGCCCGCATCGTGACGACCTCAATCGCTTCGGCAAAGAGCTGGCCCCGCTTATCCTAACCGGTCCAAGCGCGGTAACCGGTTTTGCGGGCGGACGTCCCAAAGCAGGTGAAGTTGTAGCTTACTGGCCTGCGTTGATCAAAAAAACGGCCGTCAAGCCGCGGACGACGCTCTATTCTACCTGATACTTTTAAAATTTATTTAATCATTTAGCCTGTAGATCACTATGCTGATAGGTATTATTGGTGCCGGGATTTCCGGCCTAACCGCCGGACGAATTCTTGCACGAGCCGGACATGAAGTAGTTGTTTTTGAAAAGAGCAAAGGATTCGGAGGGCGACTCGCCACCCGTTATACAAAAGATGATCCGGAAGTTCTTTTCGATCACGGTGCACCGTATGTATCTGCCGACGATGAACGAATGAAAGCTTTTGTCTCCGAGCTGGAAGAAAAGAAAATATTGAAGCCCTGGGCCGAGCATTTTCATTTTCATGACGGTACGCAGCTTTTCGGAAAGCATCCGAACAAACCGGCCAAAACCATGTATTGCTGCGAAGACGGTATGAATGCCATCGGCAAATACCTGAGCCGCTGGGTTGATGTCAAACTTAATACAAAGGTTATCGGCTTTACCTATCTGGGCGAACGCCGCCGCAATAAAAGTCCGTGGATGATAAATCTGGAGACAAGCGAAGTATTTGAAGTGGATGCGCTGGTCGTGGCAACTCCGGCGGTACAAACCTACGGGCTAATCGAAAACAGCTCGGATGAAACCATGTTTAAACCCGTAATCAAGGATATTGACACGGTATTTTACAGGCCGAAGCACGCCTTGATGCTTACCTACGATAAGGCTGATATGCCTGATTTTAAAGGTATTACCTGTTCGAATAACCCGGTTTTAAGCTGGGTGGGCAACGAAAGCAGCAAGCGCTCAAACAATGGCAAGGTGGCCCTGGTGGTCCATAGTAACGGAGATTTTACCCGCAAGCATTTGTTCGACCAAAGCTCTGATGAGAAAGTTGAAACAGAAATGGTAACGGCATTGCGCAAATTACTGGGCGACTGGGCAGGGCGATACGACAACTCCATGCTGCATCTGTGGAGATACTCACAGCCGGGACATTATTTTGATTATGACTTCGTTAAAATCGGAGAAGATAAAGCACCCGTAGCACTTATCGGCGATTACATGAAGGGGCAGACCATTGAGCATGCCTTCCTTTCCGGCTATGAGTTAGGCAATTATTGGGTGCATAAATTATCCCAAAAATGACAGCTTGAAAGAACTTTTAAAACTTAACAAGTATTTCCTCAGATATAAGGGCGCCGTTGCTTTCGGCGTCCTTTTTCTTGTAGGTGCCAATGCTTTTCTGGTCTGGATTCCAATACTTATCCGCGAGACCATTGACTCCGTTGAGCAAATCTATGAGGAGAGGGGTGCGTACTTTGAATCGGTTTGGGCCGTGCTCACCGATCCTCAGGCGGGAACACTTCTGGCCGTCAATTCGGGCTACCTTATGCTCGCGGTTGTGTTGTACGGCATTCTGTTGTATGCCACCCGCCAAACGCTGATCGTCACGTCGCGGAAAATAGAATTTGATCTGCGCAATGAGATTTTCGATAAAATCCAGCGGCTGCCTCAAAGTTATTTCACAACAAATAAAACCGGTGATGTTTATGTAAGAGCCACCGAAGACATTCAGCGGGTTCGTGAGTACTTCGGTCCGGCATTTATGTACACCATTCAGACTATTTCCAGAGCCGCCATCATTATTACCATTATGGTGCTTGTTAATCCGGTGCTTACCATGTGGGCGCTGCTTCCCCTGCCGGTTCTCACTCTTTTTGCATACTGGGTGAGCGGCTACATCCACCGCCGTTCGAATGAGATTCAGGAGCAGTATGCCGAGCTTGCCGGCCGGGCACACGAGGCCTTTTCGAGCATTCGGCTGATAAAAGCCTACCGGCGCGAGGATTATGAGTCGGAGCGGTTCATGAAGGAAAGCGAGGTGTACAGGCAAAAGAAACTCCGGCTCGATATTGTGGAGTCTTTGTTTCATCCGATGCTGAGTCTGCTTATCGGCTTATCGATCGTTCTGGTAATTTGGCAGGGTGGAATTATGGTGATAGAAGGCATCATCACCGTAGGAAACATTGCTGAGTTTATCATACACGTTACGTATCTGACCTGGCCGGTGGCCTCGCTCGGCTATACGATTAATTTGATACAGCGCTCGGCTGCCTCTCAGGCCCGCATCGCGAAAATGATGCGCACCCCCGATGAAATCACCGACGACCACGAAACCGATCAGAGTATCACCGCTATTCGGGGAGAAATAGAGTTTGACAACGTCAGTTTTCGCTATCCGAATTCCGAGGTGCCGGCCGTTGACCGCGTCTCTCTGAAGATCGAACCCGGTCAGACCGCAGCTATTGTGGGCCGGACCGGCAGCGGAAAAACGACGCTTGTGCAGCTTCTGCCACGTTTATTTGATCCCGTTTCGGGGCAAATTCGGATCGACGGAACCGATTCACGAAACATTCCGTTAGCGGTATTAAGAAAAAGTATTGGTTTTGTTCCACAAGATACTTTTCTATTTTCTGATACGATACGGGAAAACATTGCATTCGGTGTGGAGGACGTTTCACAGCAAGAGGTTGAGCAAGCCGCTGAGCATGCACAGGTTCTTGAAAACATCAAACAATTTGAAAACAATTTTGATACCATACTCGGCGAACGCGGAATCACACTTTCCGGGGGACAAAAACAACGAACAAGCATAGCGCGGGCTCTTATCCGCAAACCTTCCATCATTATTCTTGATGATTCACTGAGTGCAGTTGACACCAAGACCGAATATGCTATATTGCACCATTTGCGCGAGGAACTTAAAAAACGAACATCTATTATAATCAGTCATCGTATATCAAGTGTAAAAGATGCCGACATTATCTTCGTTATGCATGAAGGGCGGATAGTTGAAAAGGGCACACATGAAGAATTACTTACCCGAAAAGGATATTATTCAACCATGAATAAGAAACAGCAGCTGGAACAGGAACTGGCTGAACTGTAACGTATGAAGAACCATAAACAACCATAAAAACCAAAGCTAAGAAACCATTACTTAACCGGACTGTTAGCTTGACTGCTACAAGTAATGTGTTCGTCGTAGATAAAAGGAGAAAACCATGATCATAGTGCCATTAGGGGTCGCATCGGCAACCCCCACAGCAAAAAGACATCTTTCATCAGCAGCCCTGTGGCGGGACGGACGTGTATATCTGTTCGATTGCGGCGAAAATGCTCAGATGAGAGCCTTACAGGCCGGACTAAAACGATCCAAAATTGATTACATCTTTATTTCACATATGGATGGTGATCACTTTTTCGGGTTACCCGGTCTTGTTTCAACCATGCAGCTGCAGCGCCGAGATAATCCGCTGCATATAATCGGCCCGGAAGGCTTAAAGGAGTTTATAGAAGCTTCGGTAAAAGCTTCCGGTATTGAGCTGACCTTCGAAATTGTGTTCAAGGAACTCAAAGACGGCTTCGAACATGAGATCGTTCTTGACGACCCCGAGTACTATGTGGAAGCCAGGCCGCTTGAGCACAAAAGTTTGTGTATAGGCTACCGTTTTCAGGAAAAAGATAAGCCCGGCAAAGTTGATTCCAAGCGGGCCGAAGAACTTGGCATCAGCGAGGATAAGCAGTATAAGCAGCTTAAAGCCGGTGAGGATGTTACGCTTGAAGACGGCACGGTTGTGAAGTCGGAAGACATCGTGGGACCTCCCAAAAAAGGCGATAGCTTTGCTTATGTGACCGATACGCTGTTTTCAGTTAACTCGCTTAAGCTGGCTTATAAGGCTACCATTCTCTACCACGAAGCGACTTTCGATCAGAATCTGAAAGACAAAGCCGAAGAAACATATCATTCTACGGCAGAAGATGCTGCAACTATCGCTCATAAGGCCGAAGTGCAGCGCCTGGTGATTACCCACTTCTCAGCCCGCTACACCAACCAGTTTGTTCTGCTGAAGGAAGCCCGGAAAATTTTCCCCGAAACCTGGGTTGCTACCGAGCTTCGCCCGATTATGACCGATCCCGAGCATGAGCGCGGTATTATCAAAGCCAAAGTTCCGATAGAGCCGATCACCAAGCCGACACGTGGTGGCTTCGGTGGCGGACAAAAAGGACGCGGCGGCCCGCAGAGCGGTGGAAGAGGTAAATATTTCCGCCAGCGCAAGCGCTTTGATAAAGGCGGCGGTGGTCGCGGCGGCTATGATAATCGTGGCGGCGGA
>PXDL01000291.1 GCA_003566395.1 Balneolia bacterium
CGACCGTCTTCCGGCCAACCAAATGAACGATCTGCTCGAAACTATCTACAACCAGGAACGAGATCCCCGGGTCCGCTCAGCGTTTGATGAATTCTATTAAACAGTAGTTGCTTTAGCTGATTGTAATTCAGAATGCAAAAAAAATTCAGAATTCAGAATGCAAAAATTCAGAATGGGGGGAAGAGAGTTTACACATCGTCACCGAAAACTCCGGTGTAGATTGTATTAAGAACGGCTTTTTACCACCACACCGCTTTCAGCTTTCACCTTCGAGCTTTCAATCTTTCAATCTTTCAATATCCTAATTTGCATTTTGGATTAACTACCACTTTTCATCGCAGCATAAACGCCGTTCGACCAGCCGAATCCGTCTTGTAAGGGGTATTCGCCTCCGCCTGCTTTACCGCTAATGTCGGATACGTTGTACTTTTCCACCATTTTGCCGGACTCCCGAAAAACGTTCTCATTGGCACGGAGCCACCGGTCGGTAATCTCATCGGCAAGCTCGGTATGGCCGTACCGTCGCAGGCCTTCAGCCGCCATCCACTGATGCGGAGCCCATCCGTTTGGCGCGTCCCACTGCTGCCCGGTTTCACGCAGTGTAGTTGTTAGTCCGCCCGCCTGCAGGAATGCGGACTTGAGGAGAACGGCTGTGTCCGCCGCCTGCCTCTCATCGGCCAGCCCGGTAAACAGCGGCACAACTCCGGCCAGTGAAAGCACGCCCGTAGGCTGGTATTTATCGATATGGTAGTCGTGAAAGAAGCCTGTTTTGGAATTCCACATGAGCCGGTGCATGGCATTTTTTCTGTTTTCAGCCAGCTTGTGGAAACGGGCACCTTCTTTATTTCCCCCGGCCGAAACGGCGGGTAACCATTCCGAAAGCTTTTTCTCGGCATACCATAAAAGGGCGTTCAAATCTACCGGGAGTATGCGCGTGGTTTCGATGGTCTGAAGGTGCTGCTCGTCGGCCAGCCAGCGGCTGCTGAAATCCCAGCCCGACTCGCAGGCCGCCCGAATATTTCGGTAAAATTGCTTTTTGGCTTCTTCGGAAAGGGGCGAAGCCGGTTCAACGTCTTCAATCCAGGATTCCTCGCGCGGGGCCGGATTATCATCCCAGTGGCGGTTCAAACGGCTTCCGTCTTCAAGAGTGGTGCTTCGCCTGTCCGGTTCGCCGGTTTCATCCATCCAGAAGCGGTGTTCCTTTATAACGGCGGGCACAAATTCAGCAAGGACATCATCACCAAACAGCTCTGCACAGAGATTTACCATAAGCGGGAAAAACGGAGGCTGAGAGCGGCTGACGTAATAAGTGCGGTTGCCGTTCGGAATATGCCCGAGCGTCTGTATCAGATGGGCGAAATTCCGGGTCATGTTCAGAACCATTTCTTCGTGGCCGTGTGCGGCAAGTCCGAGGGAAGTGAAGTAGCTGTCCCAATAATAAATTTCACGAAAACGTCCGCCGGGCACTACATAAGGATGCGGAAGCGGAAGAAGACTGTCGTGCTTACTTTGTACGTTGTCAGCTTTCCGGAAAAGCATGGGCCACAGCGCTTTGATGTGATCATTGCAGTCTGCGTGCTCTTCCAATCCTGCGGCATCACCGGAATGAGCAGGCGGATCGAAATGGCGCTCCACGAATACTTTAAGGTTGAAGCTTTCCGACTCCCGCTCTGATTTCCATGCCTTCATAATGCTTTCGGAATCTTTATTCGGTACACAATCCACGAAATGTTTTGAATCGCCGAAAATGCGGCTTTGTTGAACGGCCTCAAAAAGCGGACCTGATGTTTGAATCAGCGAAACCGGTTTCATCATCATACACTTTAGGTGATCGATTTAATGTCGAACTGCTCTCTTTTGCGCTTATAGGGGATGATAAGTAAAAACAGAAGAACGAGCGGAACAAGGGTGAAGTAAAAGGCGGTCTGCCCGTCGAGGCGACCGAACAAAAAACCGGTTATAATAGAACCGGAAGTGCCGCCGAGAGCAGAAAATATCACGATCAATCCGGTCATGCCGCTCTGCCGGTTTTTGGGCAGCGCACTCAAAATGGATGAGCTGAGCGTAGGGTAAATAGGCGCCAGAAAAAGCCCGATGGCCGGAAGAATATAGGCTGCAATCGGAACGTCGGCCCAGCCGGTTACCGACCCCGGTTCTATGCCGATGGTTAGCGGAAGTATCAGAACCATCAGCACAATGGCCATTATGATGCACGACTGAAGCACATAAAACCAGTTGATGTATTTCATGATATAGCCGCCCAAAAGACGACCGACCGCCAGGCATCCGGCAAAAATACTGGTAATCTGCACACTGATGGAATCGGGCAGTTGTAGCACGTTGAAGTTGAAGGACGGCAGCCACGTATTCAGCGCCTGTTCTATATACACATAAAGAAAGGCGCCAAAAATGAAGAAAATGACCAAAGCATAGCGAATGAGCTTAATCATCTCCACAAAATCTTTTTTGGATCCCTCTTTGCTGACCTCCACCGTACTTTCATCAAGATTGGTTGAGAGAAGCAGCACAAAAGCCATAAGCCCGATAGCCGCAAGAACCCAATAAGTGTGGAGCCAGGTGATGGTATCGCTGTCTCCGGCCACCCCTATGAAATAGCCGAATACCCAAAATCCGCCGAGCACCCCCACCATGAAAAATCCTTCAAGAATACTCAGAAAACTGGCGTGTTCGCTGTCGGAATCGGTAATCAGGCTTACCGTGGAATACACCGAAACCTTTATAAGGGCGAAACTTACCCCGACCATAGCAAACAAGAGCTGCGATATGGCGAAACTGCCGAACAGTGCCATAAGCACGCTTCCCGCGGTTACGATACCGAGGCCGGCCAGCATGGCGTTTTTATAGCCGAGCCGGGGGATGTAGGAGGCAATCAGAAAAGAGCCGATTGCGATGGAAAGATCTTTCCAGGCTTCGAGTACACTTGCCCGTTCCGGCGTGACACCGAATTCGTTAATTACCTGAAGAACCACCACGCCCACGCTGTTGAGCAGAATGGCGAAAATGATGTAGTTGCAGATTAGCGACAGTTTGACTTTCCAGTGCTTCATAACAGTGCGTTTACCATAGAAATGTGGATTAAAGAGTCTGATTTACCGTTTCAGAGTCTCGGGAAAACGTCATCAGTTGATAGTTTTTTCCCGGTTAATGGAAAACGACAAAACGTGCTCGGTTTTTCAAAGGCAGAAGTAAGGGCGTTATATTCAGGTTTTTTGTGATGCACTGTTTGCCCGAATCCAACGTCCTGTTTTCGTTAAGCCCCCGCTATTTTAACGTGTGATGTAAACCGGCGTTAATATATAAATTTTGGCTTAAGTTCATCACATTTTAGAATTAAAGCGAGAAGTTTAGTATAATCACGGGTGCGATTCAATCTTAGCCGGTATTCCCGTTCCGGCCATATACCATAACGAACTGACCACTACCACCGGCGAAGGTGTAAAAGCGCTTTCCGAATGCGGTGGTAACAAGTGCTATAGATAAATTTGATGGGCGACTACCCGACCGGAATATCCCGTAAAAAATTTCTTAAAAACCTCGGGCTTGCCGGTGCCGCTGTACTTGGGGCACCTGTGGCAGCAAGCCGGATTGGCGGTAATGTGTATGAACTGAACCGCCCGAATCTTGCTGGGGCTTCGGTGCCTTCACCAAACAGTACGCTTCAGATTGCCCTGATCGGTGCCGGGATGATGGGGCAGGGCAACGGCCGTGCGGTGACCGAGCACTCAGGGGCAAAGATTGTAGCGGCTTGTGACTTGTATGACAGCCGTCTTGAGCGCTGCAAAGAATTATTCGGCGAGGACATCACCCTTACCAGAGATTACAGAGAACTGCTACGGCGAGACGACATCGATGCCGTCGTTATCTCCTCGACCGATCACTGGCATGAAAAACAGGCGATAGATGCTCTTGCTGCCGGAAAAGCCGTATATCTTGAAAAACCGATGGTCCGGTTTGCAGAAGAGGGCCACCGCGTAATTGAAGCAGAAAAACGATACGGAAAACCGCTGATCATAGGAAGCCAGCGAACCAGTTCCATCATCTATGAAAAAGCTGCCGAATTGTACCAAAACGGTGAAATCGGCAACATCAATTTTGTGGAAGGATATTGGGACCGTTTTTCGGCAATCGGAGCCTGGCAGTACTCAATCCCTCCGTCGGCATCTCCGGAAAATATCGACTGGGATACCTATCTGAAAAATCTTCCGGGTCGGGCCTTCGATCCCGAGCTTTTTTTTCGGTGGCGAAATTTCAGCGAGTTCGGTACCGGCATTCCGGGCGATCTGTTCGTTCACCTTTTTTCAGGGCTGCACATGATCACCGGCTCCTACGGTCCCGAACGCATAATGGCTACGGGCGGGCTTCGCTACTGGAAAGACGGACGAGATGCGGAGGATGTGGTTTTCGGCCTATATGACTACCCGGAAACAGAAGCTCACCCCGAGTTCACCCTCTCATTGCGGGTGAATTTTGCCGACGGCTCGGGCGGCGGTTCCCGCATCCGCATGATCGGTGATGCCGGCGAGATGGAGATCGGATGGAACCATGTTACCGTTCGCAAAGCCGATATGCCGTCACGTCCGGGTATGTCGATCCGGAATTTTAGTGAACCGGTTCAGGATGAATACCGGGCCTATTACAACGAACGCTACCCTGAAACGCGCCCGGAGATGATCGCGCCACGTGAATTTGTATATCGAGCGCCGGAAGGCTACAGCGACCGACACGATCATTTCGGGTTTTGGTTTGATGCCATCCGTAACGGAACGGGGTTGCTGCAGGACGGTATGTTCGGACTAAGGGCCTGCGGACCGGCATTGCTCACCAACGACAGCCTTCGCAAACGCGAAGCCGTGCACTGGAATCCTGAAGAAATGACCACAACATAAATCAGAAAATTCTCACATCGATGAAACCACTTAAATTTGCAGGAATACTTTTGCTTGCGGTGATGGTAAGCATGTGTTCAGCTCAGGAAGAAGAGATGACATATTCAGGTGAAAGGAATAATGATAATTGGATCAATCTGTTCGACGGAAGTTCGCTGGAGCACTGGCGGGTCTATAATATGGACGGTATGCCCGATGAAGGCTGGCAAATAGAAGACGGGCTACTCGTTTTTCGTCCACCGGCCCGCGACGACTGGACCTCCGGACTTGATATCATCACACGGGAAACTTTCAGCGATTTTGAACTGAAACTGGAATGGATGGTTGAACAAGGCGGGAACAGCGGCATTTTCTACCATGTGCTGGAGCAGCCCACACAAGCGATTTACTGGTCCGGTATGGAAATGCAGATTTTGGATAACGAGCACCACCCTGATGCAACCCGGGGCGTGGACGGCAACCGCAAAGCCGGCTCACTCTATGATCTGATCCCCGCCGATCCTCAAAACACGAAGCCCCACGGCGAATGGAATACCGTACGGATTATCTCCGATGGAAATCATATCGAGCACTGGCAAAACGGCGAGAAAGTCCTGGAGTTCGAGCGGTTCACGCCCGAGTGGTTCGAGATGCTGCGAAACAGCAAATTCAGGGAGCATAATGAATTCGGAGCCATGCGTGAAGGTCATATCGGCCTGCAGGATCATGGTGATGTAGTCAAATTTAGAAATATCAAAATCAGGAAACTCAATTAATGAATCTGAACACCAAGGCAAAAGCGGATAATACATACGATGCCATCGTAGTTGGTACGGGCATCAGCGGCGGCTGGGCGGCCAAGGAACTCACCGAAAAAGGCCTGAACACGCTGGTGCTGGAACGGGGCCGGAATGTGCGCCATATTACGGACTACCCTACCATGAACAAGCGCCCCTGGGAGCTTCCGAACGATGACCGCGTTTCGGCAGAGACAGCCAAAGACTACCCGAAACAGATGCGAACAGGCTACACTATCCGGCCTTCCGTGCTTCACTGGTGGGTTAAGGATGCCGACCAGCCGTACGAGGAGGTTCGTCGCTTCGACTGGATCCGCGGATATCACGTGGGCGGCCGATCTCTGATGTGGGGCAGGCAGTCTTATCGCCTGGGCGATATCGATTTCGAAGCCAATGCCAAAGAAGGAATCGCAGTTGACTGGCCCATCCGATACAAAGATATTGAACCCTGGTACGATTATGTGGAACAGTTTGCCGGTATTAGTGGTGAGCCGCTTGGCCTTCCGCAGCTGCCGGACAGCAAGTTTCTGCCTCCCATGGAGCTGAACTGCGTGGAAGAACATCTGAAATCTTCCATGTCGGAAAATTTCGACCGCATCCTTACGATAGGGCGAGCCGCAAACCTTACTCGCCCGCTCAACGGCAGGGGTTCGTGTCAAAGCCGGAATCTATGTTGGCGCGGATGTCCTTACGGTGCGTACTTCAGCAGTAACAGCGCAACTCTTCCGGCGGCAGAACAAACCGGAAACATGAAACTTCGTCCCAACTCTATTGTGGATTCGGTAATCTACGACGAGGAACAAGGAAAGGCCACGGGCGTCAGGGTGATTGATGCCGAGACGCTGGAGACCATTGAGTTCTACGCAAATATCATATTTCTAAATGCTTCCTGCCTGAATTCCACCCTTATTCTCATGAATTCCCGCAGCGATCGTTTTCCAAACGGGCTCGGTAACGACTCCGGTGAGCTGGGCCACAATGTGATGGACCATCACTTCCACGTGGGCGCGAGCGGCGTATTTGACGGATTCGAAGATCGCTATTTTTGGGGCAGACGGCCCACCGGCATCTATATTCCCCGCTATCGCAATATCGGCAGTGACAAGCGCGATTACCTGCGGGGTTTCGGCTATCAGGGCGGAGGATCCAGACAAGACTGGAGGCGCAACGTAGCCGAACTTGGCGTGGGTGAAAGCCTCAAGGATGCCATTTCCGAACCGGGTAAATGGACCCTGGGATTAACCGGATTTGGGGAAGTCCTGCCCTCGCATGATAACCGCGTCTATCTCAATTTTGAAAAGCGAGACAAGTGGGGGCAGCCCACGTTTGTAATGGATGCCGATTTTGGAGAAAACGAGAAGAAAATGCGCGTGGATATGAAAAACGACGCCGCAGAGATGCTCGAAGCAGCCGGATTCAAACATGTTACCCCCTACGACCGTGACTCGGGAATGGGGCTTGGTATTCATGAAATGGGTACCGCGCGCATGGGCCGCGACCCTAGAACCTCGGTGCTTAACGAGTGGAATCAGGTACATGCCTGCAAGAATGTTTTCGTAACCGACGGAGCTTGTATGACTTCAGGCGCGTGTCAAAATCCTTCGCTTACCTACATGGCGCTGACCGCCCGGGCCGCGGATTATGCCGTTAACGAACTGAAAAAGGGAAACCTCTAAGGAACAGGATTACTTATGGATCGCAGAGAAGCTGTAAAACGTGTTGCTTTGATGATGGGAGGAGTGGTATTTATGCCATCGGTACTGGGTACGCTGAAAGGCTGTTCCCCCCGCGCCGGCGTAAAATGGACTCCGATAGCTTTCAGCGCTGAGGAGGCTCCTTTTGTAGAGCAGCTTGCCGAAACGCTCATTCCACGCACCGATACACCGGGCGCGTTGGATGCAGGTGTGCCGTCATTTATAGACACGATGGTTTCGGAAGTTTACAGGGAAGAAGACCGCGAGATGTTCCTGAAGCGTATGCGTGAATTTATCTCCGAAACCGAAGTCCGGCTCGGATCATCATTTACCGAACTCGATGCGGAACAAAAACTGCGCTACATTGAGGAGGTAGATAAGGAAACCTACGAGCAGCCTCGGGATGATTTCCCCTCATTTTACCACATGTTCAAAGAGATGACCCTCCTTGGATATGGTTCGTCGGAGCAAGGGGCAACACAGCACCTTCGGTTTATGATGAATTACGGAGATTACAAAGGCTGTATTCCCTTCGAAGAAGTAGGCAGAACCTGGGCCGGTTTTCGGTAAAGCAGTTTTACCGAAAGTACCCGCATCAGGCTCCCCACTAAGCAAAAATGACGAATTCAAAGCGAAGGTGTGGAGATGATATTCATTCCATTCTGAATATCAAGCCACTGTTGTCGGGTTAAAACCAACGAATCCATCGAAAGTGCCGAATAGACTTTTTTTGCCGGTATCTTTTTAGTAAACCTATATCAAACCCCCATTGCTTTGGTGTAGTCTTGTAATTCCGATGTCGAAATAACCTTCTTTTACCTTTTGTGCGGACCAAGTTTC
>PXDL01000448.1 GCA_003566395.1 Balneolia bacterium
TTCTGGGGTAAAGTCTCAGCTATTATAATCTTTATCGGTTTCAACCTGACCTTCCTGCCTCAGTTTATTATGGGAAGCCAGGGAATGCCGAGACGCTATTTTAGCTATATCGAGCAGTTCCAGACCATGCACCAGCTTTCCACTATAGGATCGTATATCCTTGGTATCGGGTTTGTGATAATTGCCGTTTATATGGCACATTCACTGTTCAAAGGCAAGAAAGCACCCGCAAATCCCTGGGGTGCACGTACGCTGGACTGGATGACTTCCTCACCGCCCGATCATCATAACTTTACCTATCAGCCGGTTGTGCATAACGGTCCTTATGATTTCCATAAACCTATTGCCGACTTTACGCTGGGGCTTGCCGAAGACAAGCATTCCCATCAGCATGAAGGGGAAGCTGTAAAGAAGCAGGAACACCAACAAGGGACATAGTTTCCAATAAAACGTAAACAGAACCACCGTAATCCTTCAATAATGGCGGAAACACAAAGTCTTGACAAATCAAATCTGAAATTCTATTTCAGGAGCAGTGATCAGCAGTTCAGCTCTTCAAAACTGGGAATGTGGCTGTTTCTGTTTACGGAGATCATGTTCTTCGGCGGTCTTTTTGTTGCCTATATCGTGTTCAGAGCCTGGAATCCGGAACTGTTCACGCTTGCGGCAACGCAACTCGATACGCTTCTCGGGGCCGTTAATACCGTTGTGCTGATCGGCAGCTCGCTTACCATCGCGCTGGCCATCCGTTCTGCCCAGCTTGACAATCAGAAGATGATCATCAACTACTTGCTGATGACTATACTTCTTGCCACCGTGTTTTTGGTGATAAAGTATTTCGAGTACACCCATAAGTTTGATTTGGGAATCATGCCCGGAGCTTTGTACACGTTTGAAGGTATAGAGCACGCCAAGGCGTCGGTCTTTTTTAGTATATATTATATGATGACCGGATTACACGGGCTCCACGTAGTCATTGGAATCGGGTTAATGATATGGCTTGTGGTTAGAGCCAAAATGGGGGATTACAGCAGCCAATGGTACACCCCGGTGGAAATGACCGGTCTCTACTGGCACCTTGTGGATATCATCTGGATTTTCTTGTTTCCACTCATGTACCTCATCGATTAACCGCCCTCAGGTAATTCAAATTCAACTAAAAAACCTCTCGAATCATGAGTGCTCATCACATAATACCGCTTAAAACGCTTCTTTCTACCACGCTGGCTTTATTAGTATTAACTGTAGCAACCGTATTGGTATTCTATATTAATATCCCGGCGCCTTTCGATGTAATTGTTGCGCTGCTGCTGGCAACGTTCAAAGCCACACTTGTGGGAATGTTTTTCATGGGATTGTATTACGATGAAAAATTCAACACCGTCGTATTAATTTTCTCATTTCTCTTTTTCATCGTATTTATCGGCATCACCCTTTTGGATACCATGTACCGGGATTCCGGGATCGGCGTTTGGTAACTATGATGTAATTCAGGGCGAAATAATTTACGGCTGATGCGTTTCCGAATGTATCAGCCTTTTTTATGTGATCCCGTTTTTCGAATCAGGATGAGATAACTCAGCGGTAATGTTTTGAGGCCAGTATAATGAGTTGAACCGTAATCAGAAGGATGGCGGATACTCCTAAATGAAGCACCTGAAATGCCTGAGGAAGGCCGCCATAGGCGAGTACAATTCCGATAAAAACCTGCAACAGCACAAGCCCGAATACGGAAAAAGAAAGCTTCGTGACATTTTGCACCAGATTATTCTTCTTGACGTAGTACACAATCCACCCGCTGAGCAGTAATATAGTCCAGGAAAACGTCCGGTGTATATCATCTATTAGGCCAACCTGATCGAGCCAAAGAGAGCGGTCGAGGCTCTTGTCCACTCCGTCTATTGCCTCGCGAACCTGAGTACCCAGCATGATCTGTACAAAGGTAAATATCAGCAGCGCCCACCCGGCTCTGAAAAGTATTTTTCGATGATGGTTCATAAGGGTAAAACGGTAATTGTCTTTTACCGCGTGCCAGGTACTGTAAACCAGAGTCATCAGAATGAGCAGGGCTACGGCCATGTGCAGAGAAATCATGCTTTGCTCAAGCCGGCTCAACACAACCTGACCTCCGAGCCATCCCTGAAAGATCACAAGTACAAGAGCAGCAAAAGCAGCTCCAAAAACCCGGCTCCGGTCTTTAAGATAGGCGGTTGAAAAAATGGTAGTGAGAATAATCAAAAAGCCGACAAGTACGCCAACCAGCCGGTTGATGTATTCTGTCCATGTATTAACCACATTAAATTCTTCTTCGGCAAATTGGGCGGGCAGGTCGGCGGCATCGGTAGGGGGAATCCACATTCCAAAACATTTGGGCCAGTCGGGGCACCCGAGACCGGCGCCGCTTGCTCGTACGATTACTCCGATAAATATGAGCAGGACGGTTACAGCAATGGTTGTAATTGCAATGGTGGGAAAAAACTTTTTAAGCATGCGTACTTTTTAATCCGAATAATTGCTCCGGTTCAGAGGAGGAATATACAGTCATTGAGGGGTTTGGTAAACCAATTTCCTGGTCAGGAATCTTTATCATAGAAAAAAATGCAAAGAGGCAGAGATGCTTTTTGCCTGAATCGGAAGGTGGTAAATGCAGATTCAGCAAAAAGCCAGGGTCTTGTAATTGGTGAAACGTTGCTAAGCAAGTAAAATAAAATGCTTACAGCTGTTAGTCTAAGTTTCAATAATTCAGAAACATGCAGAATTCAAAACAAGTGTGCAAGCAATACCTGAAAGTAACGTTAAATGATAACATATATTCAATATACCTGTGATGAATTGGCTATTATTTCTTAAATTAAACCGCTTTTAAATGCGGCTCAGGGCCTAAAAACAAGCAAAAGCAGAAAACCGAATTTTTGAGTGCCGGCGGGTGACTAATTTATTTAACACTGCCTGTCAACGGATATGTTAAAGCTCGCGTTTTAAGTCTCTGAAGTTCAGCACTTCCGCCTTGACTATCTACTATTATTGTTCGAAAAATTAATGAAGCTTACTCAGGAAAAGACTTTATCCAAACCATTATTTACTCAGGTCCTTACCGACTATTTTGAGCTGACTAAACCCGGCATCACTATTTTGGTACTCGCCAGTATGGCTATCGGGTTTCTGCTGGGTTCTGCGGGCACGGTTGACTTCATGCTGTTATTTCACGCCGTTGTGGGAACCATTCTCATCGCCGCCGGAACAGCCGCGCACAATCAGTATATCGAACGCGATCTTGATAAACTGATGGTCCGAACCAGTAAGCGGCCGCTGCCTATGGAGCGCATAGCCGCATCATCGGCCCTTTTGTTCTCCCTTACACTTATTTTCGGCGGCCTCTTTTATCTCGTTTTCACAGTAAATACCATTGCAGGTATCGTATCGGCGGTAACGGCATTTTGCTATCTGGCCCTTTACACGCCCATGAAACGGGTGTCGTTTAATAACGTTTGGATTGGTGCTATTCCAGGTGCTTTGCCTCCGGTCGGGGGCTGGGCGGCCGCAACCGGTACCATTACCGAGCCGGGCGTATGGGTACTGTTCATGATCGTGTTTCTGTGGCAGATTCCGCATGTTGTCTCCATCGCATGGCTTTGTAATGAAGACTATACCAGGGCAGGATTCCGCATGCTGCCTTCCGGAGATGCCTCAGGTACTAAATCTGCCTGGGTTAATATCATCTGCCTTCTCGTCCTTATTCCGGTTTCGGCCTCTTTGTATTTGATGGGCTATAACGGCATGATTTTCCTAATCGGCTCCATCGTGGCCGGTCTCGGGTTTTTATGGTACGGCATCCGATTTTTCAGAAGCCGCGATAAAAAAACCGCCAAACTTTTGATGTTCGCCTCCATTTTTTATCTGCCCGTAATCTGGATGATCATCCTTGCAGACGTGCTGATTCATTAACCGGCAAAAGATCGATTTCGCAGAACCTTTTTGGATACTAAAAATCCCCTCCAGTTAAATTAATATCCGGAGGGGATTTTTTTTACCAACTGTTCGTGTTTCAACAGAGCGAAAACTACGCCTTCGACTTATAAACTTTCACCCGGCTTAAGAATCCGGACGGTTGATTCCCCGGCTGTGCGTCTTTCGGTTTCTTCTTTAAATACATCAGGAGAGCCGGTCAGCGGAGGGAAGGTTCCGTAGTGAATCGGTATAAACAGTTCAGCCTTAATCATGGAAGCGGCAAGAGCTGCCTCTTTATCGCCCATGGTGTAGAGATCGCCTATCGGGAGCATGCATACGTCGGGCTTGTAAAGATCGGCGTAGATTTCGAAGTCGGGCATGATATTTGTGTCTCCGGCGTGGTACACGGTAATATCATCTTTGAAACGGATAACAAGCCCCGCAGGATCACCGGCATAACGCCCGCCGAGAGAAGACGAATGGTTGGCGTTGGTCATCGTAACGCTGAAGTCATCTAAGTGCACGGTACCGCCTTTATTAAACTCCACAGCCTGTTCCCCGTCAAGGCCGTCGGACTTCAGCAAGGCGATGAGCTCCACGATTGCTGCAACTTTTGCACCTGTTCGTGCGGCAATATCAAGGGTGTCTCCGGTGTGGTCTTCATGGCCGTGGGTGAGCAGGATATAATCGACCTGTTCCGGTTTTTTGAATTTAACGGGCGTTCCTGGGTTTTGACTTAGAAACGGATCGATCAAAATAGTTTTTCCGGCCGGACTTTTCAGTAAAAAAGCAGAATGTCCTAAATATGTGATCTTTACTTTCGTATTCATTATGATAAATTTAAATTGATTTTAGTTTTCTTGTGTTAATCAGAGAAGGCTCACGAAATATTTTTCTGCAGAAGCCTTCATTCAACCAGAATCACGAAGGTGGTTAACCCGGCAGGCACGCCTGAACGGCGTCCTTAAACGGTAAGATAAAATAAATCAAATAAGTTTCAGCATTCCGGTACTTCATCCGGAACGTTGAAATACAGAACGGCCGCCTACAAATGGCAGGCCGATAATACATGAACCCTAAACTACGAAGCTATGGCCGAAAAAATTAAACTTCACCCGGAGACACCTCACATTAAACGCGTATTTGAGATTGTTGACAAACTTCGCTCCGGAGACATCATGCTTTTCCCTTCCGATACCAGCTATGCGCTCGGCTGCGATTATGCGAATAAAAAAGGAATAGATAAAATCAGGAGTGTTCGCCGGCTTGAGGAAGACCATTTGTTTACGCTTATTTGTGATTCATTGACCGGTATTGCCAAATTTGCCACCCTCAGCGACGACAATTTCAAGATTATTAAACGACTGATTCCCGGCCCGTACACCTTCATCTTACCGGCTACAAAAGAGGTTCCGAAATTACTTCTTCACCCTAAAAGGAAAACGGTGGGATTCCGGGTTCCCGCCCATCCAATCTGTGAAACCATTATTGCCGAGCTCGGCCATCCGCTGCTGGCAACGACGGCTAAAATTCCCGATGACATTTACAGCGGGCCCGAACCGGAGTTTCCTGATGATCTTTTCCAGATTTTCGATAAACATGTAGATATCGTTGTGGATGACGAACAGCCGCTCAGCCCGAAGGAGTCCACCATTGTGGATATGACCGGCGATGAGCCTGTTATTTTGCGTAAGGGTGAAGGTTTTGAACAAGTAGAAGAAGTGTTTAAAATTCATAATGTTGAATCACAGGTCGTTTAGAATCCATCGCAACGGGCCTTTTTTACCGGAGCCGGTAGTCATTCTGCCGGCTCCGTTTTTAATGCAGATTGAATATGCTTACATCCGATGATTACCTTTCATTTTTAAACCAACATCCGGAAAGCGATTCGGCTCACGATACTGAACATGTTAGGCGGGTAGTGCGCACGGCACGGTATTTATGTGAAAAAGAGCAGGCAGATTGGACGATACTCGAACCCGCTGCATGGCTTCACGACTGCGTTCAGGTGCCGAAAAACAGCCCGGAAAGAAAACGAGCGTCTGTACTGGCGGCTGAACGAGCGGCCGGTTTCCTTGCTCCTGTTTTTGATGATGAAAAAATTGCCGCTATCCGGCACTGCATTGAGGCGCACAGCTTCAGCGCAGGAATAAAACCGGAGACACTTGAAGCCGAAATCCTGCAGGATGCCGATCGTCTTGATGCCGTTGGAGCAATCGGGGTGGCGCGATGCCTGATTACCGGTGCCGGTTTTGATGCCGCTCTCTATCACCCTGATGAGCCCGAACCGCATGACCGGCCTCCGGAAGAGAAGAAGTTTATTATCGATCACTTTTATACCAAGCTGCTTAAGCTGGCCGAAAGCATGAATACAGAATCAGCAAAAGAAGAAGCCTATCGGCGAACCGAGACTATGAAATCGTGGCTCGCTGAACTCTACCGCGAAATCCGGGGCGGCTTCAGCTAAAAAGTTTTTTCAGATTTTCTGTGAAGGGGGGCTTAATCACGCCTTTTTCGGTGATGAAAGCGGTGATGTTTTCGGCAGGGGTTACGTCAAATGCCGGATTAAAGGTGTCGATTCGCTTGGGGGCTATTTTTGTGCCACCTATCGTGGTAATTTCGGAGGAGTCGCGCTCTTCAATGGGGATGTCGTCTCCCGTAGCTACGGCCATATCTATGGATGAAAGAGGCGCAGCCACATAAAACGGAATCCCGTGAGCGCCGGCCAGTACGGATAGCGTGTAGGTTCCGATTTTGTTAGCGGTATCCCCGTTTGCCGCCACGCGGTCGGTGCCTACTACAATAAGGTCAACTTTCCCGGATTTCATCAAATGTCCGGCGGCGGAGTCTATCACCAGTTTCATGGGGATGCCGGCTTTGTCCAGCTCCCAGGCCGTGAGACGTGAACCCTGCATTAAAGGGCGCGTTTCATCCACCCAAACATGAATTTTCTTTCCGGCTTCATGAGCGTGAAAGATCATGGAAAGCGCCGTGCCGTACTGGCCCGTAGCCAGGCTTCCGGTATTACAATGGGTGAGGATATTGGCTTCTTTCGGGATCAGTTTCTGGCCCTCAAGCCCGATTTTTTTACAGATTCGCTTGTCTTCCTCGTGGATGGTTTTCGCCAAACGAAGCACGCTTTCTTTGATTTCATCAATAGGCTTTTCGCGCAGCGCATGAATGGTAGAAGCGATCCGGTCGAGCGCCCATTTTAAATTAATGGCAGTAGGCCTACTTGATGACAAATAATTTGATATTCGATCTACCTCAATCTTGAAACCGGCGTAAGAAACGTCCTGTATATCCTTGATGCCGAGATAGAATGCGTAGGCAGCCGCAATTCCGATAGCGGGAGCACCGCGAACCTTTAGTTTTTTGATGGCATCCCACATCTGACCTACATCGCGTATATCACAATACACAGTACGTCCGGGCAGAAAAGTTTGGTCGATAATTCGGACATGGTCTTCCCGCCATTCAATCGATTGTATTGCAGTGGTCGTTTCGCTCATAACAAGGTTGAATTCGATTAGGGTGAGTGCAGTAACGGTTTCCGGTATATGCTGCCGAGGAGTATGCATTTCAAGTTGACTCGGTATTGAAAACCCGAGAGCACTAAACCGTTGTTATATGGTTTTTTAGTTTGAATCTTTGTGAATGCCTATTTAAAAGTAGGTAGGTACACCTGCTTTAATTGGGGCTGAAGCAAAATCTTCATCATCAATTGAATTACCATTTAGTCTGCTCATCATGGAAATTTGTCCAATATGAGTCAAAATATCTGCAAGAGGCCCTTGAAGCAGTCGTTTCGAAAAATCTGATTCAAGGACTTTTTCAGTCAATACGCTATCTAATTCACGTAGCTCTGCATTAAATCTTTCAATTTCAAGTTTAAGGCTAAGGTTCTCCGGCTTTTCTTTATCGTACTTACCATCCTGTATATAAACTTTGGTTGCCTTTACTAATTGGTAAATATGATTAACTATTTCAACCGTTTTTCTTGTCCCGTGACCTAAGTTAAAATCACCAAATTCATTTGATGCTCTGCTCACAGATTTTTGAAATCGATAAGCTATTGTAGCTAATGTATGTCTTAAATATTCATTACTAAAATCACTCATTATTCATTGTGTAAAGTTGAATTGTGGTGTCAGATATCCAAATCATATAAGAATTATTCAGGGACGCGGATGAAATTCGCGGTACACCTGCTTGAGGAAATTACGGTCAACGTGGGTATATATTTCAGTGGTATTGATGGAAA
>PXDL01000305.1 GCA_003566395.1 Balneolia bacterium
AATGCCGATGAAGAACTTGTGCGATCGTTTTGCGAAGAGAACGGCATCACCTGCTGCGTAGCCCGGGCACCTGACTTCACAGATCAGGCAAATTTTCAGCATGAAGCCCGTACGTTCAGATATCAATTTTTTGAGCGCGTCCGGGCCGCCCACAAGGCTTCTGCTATTGTAACGGCTCATCATGCGGATGACGATACCGAAACGCTTCTTTTCCGCTTGTTCAGGGATGGAAATGCTTCGGCTCTTTCCGGTATTCCCCAAAACTCAGGCGCTGTTTATCGTCCGTTACTCGGCGTAGGGAGGGATGAAATCGAGCGTTTTGCCCGGGAAAACGATATTCCCTGGAGGGAAGACCAAACCAACCAAGAGCAGCTTTTTACACGCAACCGGATACGAAAAAAAATCATCCCGGAACTGGACACGAGTTTTCCCGGCTGGAAGCAGAAGCTGGAAAATCTGGGAGGGCTTTCTTCCGATCTGCGCGAACTGGCTTCATTATTCATAGCTCATATTAGTGATCAAGACGGTCTTAAACTTGCAGACTGGTCTGCTTTGAGCGAAAGACTTAAGCAGCTGATTCTTCGTCAGTGGCTGTATGAGAAGCATGATGTAGCGATTTCGGCCGACTGGCTGGCCGATGCCGCAGATAAAATCGAAGTCCTTCAAACCGGCCGCAAACTGCAGCTCGGACCCGGCATCTTTCTCTTTCGAGATCGCGCTTATCTTGTTCTGAAACGTGAAGAACCCGAAGTGCCCGGCGAAGCTATGTTGAAAGGACTCGAGGTCGGGCAGCTTCCGGTAGAAGTATTGCTGGGTACGAACGTGATCAGGCTGGAAACCGGCCGGTGGAGCGGCACCCCTGATGCAGATGCTCTTGAACTTAAGTTCGATGAATCCATGTTTCCGCTCACCATGAGAAGATGGAAGAGTGGAGACGCGATCAGGCCGCTGGGGATGGACGGTACAAAAAAAATCTCGGATCTGCTTACCGATCAAAAAGTGCCGGCATCCCAAAAATCACAGATCCCTGTAATCGAAACTTTTGATGGCACTATCGCTGCGGTTATATTTAGCCGCAATCACGGCAGTCCGCCCGGCGTGATTGCATCTGCTTTCGCCTGCGCTGCCACAGGACAACAAACACTGAAGATCACCCTAACACCAAAAACATGAGTTTTTATAAACCTGAAACGGTTGAATGCAACGGCGAACAATTCAAGGTGCTGCTTTCACAGCAGGAACTTGAAAACCGTATATCTGAGATAGGCGAAGAAATTAACCGCGATTATGCCGATAAACGGCCCATTCTGATCGGTGTACTTAACGGCGCATTTATTTTTCTGGCGGACCTGATGCGCCATATTTCTATTCCCTGCGAGGTCGATTTCTACAAACTTAGCAGTTATGGCGATGAAAAAGTGTCCTCAGGAAAGGTTCAGCAGCGAAAAGATATAGATGCCAATATCACGGGCAGACACGTCATTATTGTTGAAGATATCGTTGATACAGGTTTATCAGCCAACTATATCATGAATATCGTGAATAGGAAAAAACCGGCTTCCGTGGAATGGGTGACGCTTCTGAAAAAGTCTGAAGCCCTGAAATATCATGTGGATATCAAGTATGTCGGATTCGAAATCCCGACGCTTTTTGTACTCGGTTACGGTTTGGATTACGCTCAGGAAGGGCGAAACCTCGCACAGATTTATGTGCTTGATGGAGAGCTGCCTGAAGAGGGTGAAAAAACCGATTGAAATCAGGCCGGGATTACCTTATATTTGCAGTCTTCGACAAAGCCGGAGAGATGGCTGAGTGGTCGAAAGCGCTCCCCTGCTAAGGGAGTATACCCCAAAAGGGTATCGAGGGTTCGAATCCCTCTCTCTCCGCAATTGCTAAAAGCCTCTGTATTATGTGATGCAGGGGCTTTTTTGTGTTTTTTTTGTGTTAAAGATGCAGGTTACATCAGCCCAAAATCCAATTTGCCTGCTTAAGAATTATGCCGGTTTGGGAAGAAATATTAACTCCTTTTAGACTCCTTCAGCGAAATCCACCGACCCATGTATTCGGTCGATCGTAACGAATGATGCCAGAGCATACCGCCGGTTACGTTTCGGGCACGGTGGGCGTCCAGGGTAGCAAGCAGATTCGCTAAGCGCTCAGCCAGCGCATTGTTATGAGAACCGGGATCAAAATTCGATTCTATCAGCCGGTATCCTTTCGAAACGGATTCGCTGAACCGGGTTTTGCTTTGGTAGAGTTCGGTTGAAGCCCGGATGAATGCTTTCCCGCTTTCAGCAACAGCTCCGGGAAAATCGTCGGCTTGTGAAATTCCCTCGGACCCGATTTCCGTCGTAACGCAAGCCATTCCGTGCCGCATGGCGTCAAGAAGTTTTCCCTTGAGTCCCGCACCGAAACGAAGAGGAGCAAGGAGAATACGGTACTGAAGCATCAGCTCGGTAAGGTTTTCAGCACGTCCCTTCACCAAAAAACCGGCTTGAGGATTCGACATTGACATGAATTGATCGCTGCAATAGGCGCCGTAAATATGAAGTTCGGCATCCGGAAGCCGGCGGTGAATTTCCGGCCAAATTTGATCCTGGAGCATCATAAATGCATCCTGATTCGGTTTATGATGAAAATTGCCCACGCTCATAAAATGGAGCCGATCATCGAATCCTGAAGGGAGAGGGTCGTGTTTTTCGGCAAAAAGGGGATAGTAGTGAAGCAGGTTTTGCTGAATGCCCCCTGACGTCACGAGCAAATCGATTTCAGCTGATGAGATAATAAGGCTGAGGTCGGAGCGGTAGATGGAGGCGAGTTCGCGCCGGGCGTCCTGACTGTGAAATGCCTGAATATCATTTACAACCCGCCCGAAATGAGTATCCTTCAGAGTTTCACGATATCGGCGGAGGAAATGGAGGTCTTCAGTATTGAGGATGCGGAGGGCGTCGGGGCAGCATGTTTTTACGCGCCAGCTAAACTGCTCTTCGGCCATAAAACGATCAAAAATAACGATGTCCGGGTTGATGCTTTTGATGAGTTCGTCAAACGCATCATCGTTCATTCGGATTATGTGCTTCCGGACACGATCCGCGAGGGTTTCGTCGGCCCAGGTTTGCTGCGCTGAAGTACATCCGAAATGGATAGACGCGCCTTTTTCATAAAGCAAATCAACAAGCTGCATCATGTGGCGTCCCGCTGCTGATGAATCGGGTTCGGGCCAGACGTTGCTTACGAAAAATACGGTAGCGTCGGAAAGGTTCGTGTTCATCTATCAAATTGTGGGCAAGGGAAAAGGCCAATATATGCAGGTGTATCGGGATTAGACAGCATACGTTTTTTCGCTACGGGCTTTTATAGAAAATGTCGTCATTCCAATTAGACGGGTTATTAATGATGTATTGCGATATATGCCGGAATGCCTTTCTATTTCGGATAATGCGATCATGAAACCGTGGTTGCCATTCAAAATCCGGATACATGCAGCGTGCAAACACGGTGACGGCCGATTTATACCCACGGATGATGGATGCCAAATTTTTGGATTGCGGCCCAAATGAATTTTTGCCGGGGCCTGAATTTTTATTCGACCCGGACGTATGGGATGAATCGGGCAAATCGGTATCGTCCGGACGAATCGGGCCGCAGCGCGTATTGTATGGATTTTTTCCAATCCCGATAATGGCATGTACATGGTTGGGCATAACGACAAATTCCCCCTTGTACAAATTCATATCCGGTCGTAAATCGAATGTTTTTAACCATTCATCACGGGCCTTTTGTCCGACCTCCGACAATTTCATATGGCCGTTTTTCACATCACCAAAATAAATGATCCGTTTTCCGGTACAAATGGTGATGAAATACATGGCGCACCATCCGTAATCCCATTTACGCATTCTGGCCGATTCAGCACGATATGTCCCGCGAAATTTTGCCATGACTAAATGAATAGGTGCATCTGTTGATAATAAAAGATTTTACAATCCCGGTCCGGATGGATCGGGAATTGTGGCGTGATTGTTAACCAAACTTTGAATATTAACGTTATTCCTGTTTATTTCAGCCATACTTGATGTGTGCAATCGGTTAACAAAACTCGGCCTTACTCTAAATTACCATCACAGAAAATCACGGAAAATCGCAAAAAATGCGTATTGAAACCAAAAGCAGTACGAATATTATATTGTTCATTAAAATCTCCACTATTGTTGTATTAATGACGTTTTCCGGTACTTCTAAAGTTGCATTCAGCCAGCAGTCGATTGTGGACGATGCGGCTGTTACCACGCAGCGTTCTTTTCAGCTTGAATCATGGTACGGCGCGTTCGAATCTGAACTTGTTCCGGCAGTTGCTCTCACAAGCCGGCTGGAAGCCGGAGCGGCTTTCGTATTTGATTCGAAAGACAATTTCTCGTTCACCGGGTATTCACTGGAGGTAAAAGCAGTTAGCGCAGACTTCGAAGAGACGGGCAGCGCGTTTGGTTTGTTTGCCGGGTTCGGTTTCGATGAATCTTCCAGTTTCGAAGAATTGATCACATATATTCCTTACAGCCGGGTTATTCTTAACGATAGTTCCGCCTTGCACCTTAACCTGGGGCTTTCACTTGTGGATGCCGGCGACGACTGGGAGGCCGGAGTTATTTACGGTGTCCGAACTGATATCGCCCTGCATGAGCGTTTTACGCTTCTTACCGAAGTATTCGCAGAAAACGACACCTTCGGATTTCAAGCAGGAGGACGTGTCGGGATTGTGCCCGGACTGCTTGAAATGGATATCATGTACGGACGCGGGTTCGATTCCTACGCCGAATTTCCCGGATTTACCCTTGGTCTCGCCTTTACGCCGGATGCTGTTTGGTGAAGTTCTCACTTATAAAATTAAGGGGCATTTCTACCATTTTTGCTTCTCTGATGTAAAACTCTCCGGATAGTTTTTCTCAAAACGCAGTCTAATGGTGATCGAATTTGAATCCGACCGAAATGCCGGCATTCTTTCGGTTCATACTGAACTTTTCAAGGAATTAATGTACTTTTATGGTCAATCCATAATTCCTGATATGTTCTCATCCGATCCCGTAAAACGTGCTTTGATCATCAGCCTGGTGGTGTCCGCTGCATCCCTTTCTTTAAAAATCGGTGCGTTTTTTGTGACGGGCTCGTCGGCGGCGCTGTCGGATTCGATGGAATCTGTCGTACATTTTTTTGCCGTGGGTTTTGTTGTGTATGGGTATTATCTGAGCCTGAAGCCGGCCGATGAAGACCATCACTACGGGCACGAGCGAATTGAATTTTTGTCGGTGGGAGCCGAGGGCGCTATTATTATCGTGGCAGGTCTCACCATCGTCTATTACGCGATACAGAGTATGATAACCGGTATAACCATCATCAATCTGGATACCGGCATTTATATGCTTGTTGCGGCTGCGCTTATCAATCTTGTGCTGGGTACTTACGTGCTGCGTACCGGGCGCAGGCACAAAAATATGATTGCGGTCAGCAACGGAAAACACACGCTCACCGATGTTTGGACCAGCGCAGGCGTTGTACTTGCTCTGTTGATAATTCATTACACAGGCCGGCTGTTTATAGATATCATCATCTCTCTGTCCATTGCCGCCTACATTTCCTGGGAAGCCTGGAAATTGCTCACATTTTCAGTTCGCGGCATCATGGATACCCGCAATCCGGATACGGATGCTTCTATAAGACGGGTCCTCGATGATGAACTGCCCGGCTCCATACTCGGGTGGCATCACCTCAGGCATCGCACTTCGGGCAACACTACCTGGATTGAGCTGCATCTTGTTTTTTCGGATGCCATCACCCTGAAAGAAGCCCACAACGACGCTACACGGCTGGAGCGCCGGATGATGGATGCTCTGGATCACGACGCCGTCATTACCATGCACCTCGAACCCTTCGAATCCCATGACGCTGCACACCAGATACTGGAAGGAGCGAACAAGAAAAAAGATCTCGACGAATTTACCTGATAAGAGAGGGCTTTGATAAACCAGGGAATTTGTTAGTATTCAACGCCGGAGTAAAAATGAAACCGGAGTATAGGCTATCTATTCGAGGATTTCATTTTTGTGACAAGGAAGAAGACAGGCAAAATAACGGTTTTGCAAAGCCTTCTAAGAGACAGGGTGATGTCACCCGAAGCTCTTAGATTGATTTTTTCACAATGATCAATAACTATTAATGGGAGGCATCATGACGTTTTCTGAATTCAAATCTATACTCGAAACGGCCTATATGCCTGTTATTCTCCTGGAAGGCAGGCGAAAGGTGAAAGCTGAAGATTCATCAAAGTTAACGCAAATAGCTGCGAAACTTGCCGAAAATTTTCCCTTTGCTACCTTTCGTACCGGTAATGCAGACGGTTCGGATACCCTTTTTGCCCAGGGCGTAGCCGGGGTTGATCCTTCACGAATTGAGTACGTGGTTCCTTATCCGGGCATGAAAAAGAAAAACCGGGTTGAAGGTGCGCGGCTGCTCTCGCTTGACGGCATCGACCGGGCTGAAGATGACGAAGTGGCGTATCTGACGTCTTCCCAAAAAGAATCCACGGCCCGTTTGGTGGAGTATGGGCGCACAAATCCAGAAACCCGTACTGCTGCTAAGGTGAAGTATCTCTTGCGGGATACGCTGAAAGTAACCGGATCGGCTTCGGCAGGCTTCAGAAAGCCGGTAGCGGCACTGTTCTATATCGATCCGGCTGTTCCTGATGCAGGCGGGACGGGCCACACCATCGCTGTGTGCCGGGAACTTAATGTACCGGTCGCTTTTCAGCAGGACTGGATGAAGTGGCTGGAAGAGCTATAAAAAAAGGAAGCCCGGTGATGAGCTTCCTTTTTTCACGTTTAGATCAAGTGGGTTTTACTTTTTTGTTCCCTGGTATTCGAGACCTTTCTTAAGCTGATCGCCGCAACCCCAGATATCGATAGCATAATCTGAAATGGTGCGGTCGGATGAAAATTTGCCGACTCGTGCTGTATTGAGCAGCGCTTTGCGGAACCATTCATCGGGTTTCTTGTAGAGAGCCTCAACTTTCTTCTGCGCCTTTGCATAAGCCGGGTAGTCGGCCATCACCAGAAAATAATCGTTGCCGTCGAGCAGCGAATTGGTGATAGAATGGAAGAGAGAGGGGTTATCCGGGCTGAAAAATCCTTCCCGAATTTGATCAACCACTTTCTTGAGTTCCGGATCGGCATTGTAATACTCCCAGGATGAGTAGCCGTTTCTGCGAAGGTCTTCAACGTCCTCAACGGTCAGACCAAAGATGATGATGTTATCTTCACCAACTTCCTCCAGAATTTCCACATTGGCGCCGTCCAGAGTACCGATGGTAAGAGCTCCGTTAAGCGCAAATTTCATGTTTCCGGTACCGGAGGCCTCCATACCGGCTGTGGAAATTTGCTCCGAAAGATCGGCTGCCGGAATGAGCTGTTCGGCCAGAGTAACGGAGTAATTGTCCAGGAAAAAGCACTGCAGCTTGCCTTCCATATCCGGATCGTTGTTGATTTTATCAGATATGCTGGTGATCAGCTTGATAAACATCTTCGCCATGGCGTAGCCGGGGGCTGCCTTACCGGCAAAAATAACGGTACGCGGGGCAATGTCGAGGTCGGGGTTTTCTTTCAGGCGGTTGTAAAGCGCTGCGGTGTGGATGGCCGCCATAAGCTGACGCTTGTATTCGTGAATCCGCTTTATCTGAATGTCGAAAATGGCGTGGGTATTGAGCTCGTAGCCGTAATGCTCCCGCACGTAATCGGCCAGCTGCTCTTTGTTTTTCTGTTTGATGGTGCGGTACTTCTTCAGAAAAGCCTTGTTGTCGGCTTTTTTCTCCAGTTTTGAGAGGTCGCTCAGGTGGGTAATCCATGAATCGCCGATTTCTTTAGTGATGAGATCGGTGAGCGGCCTGTTGCACTGTTTGAGCCAGCGGCGGGGGGTAATACCGTTGGTTTTATTGGTGAACCGATCGGGATACATTTCGAAGAAATCACGAAAAATGGTTTTTTTGATCAGCTCGGTATGAAGGGCGGCCACTCCGTTTACCTTATGAGTGCCCACTATCCCCAGATTCGCCATCTGCACCGAAGGCTGTTCACCTTCACTGATAATTGACATGCGGCGCACCCGGTTTACATCATCGCCGAAGGTATCGTGTACTTTGTTGATGAACCGCTTGTTGAT